>DASSBX010000477.1:0-3794 GCA_035698305.1 Miltoncostaeaceae bacterium
TCCGGGTGGTCGTCCGCGGCGGGTAGGCGGACGGGCGGCCGTCAGCCGGTGCGCTTCACCACCGCGATCGCCACGTCGTCGCTCAGTCGCCCGCCGCAGAACGTGCGGGCCGCCAGGTGCGCCATCCGCGCGAGCCGGTCGGGCGACTCGTCGCGGGCCTCGAGCAACGCGCGGTGCAGGCCCTCCTCGCCGAACTCGCGGGCCTTGCGGCGCGCCTCGATGAGCCCGTCGGTGTAGAGCACCAGCAGGTCCCCGGGGGCGAACGGCTCCTCCGTCTGGTGGTACCGCTCGCACGGGAAGACGCCGCAGGGCGGGTCGGGGTCGTCGAGCGCCCGCAGGCCGCCGCCGGCGTCCAGCAGCACCGGGGGCGGGTGGCCCGCCGAGCACCACACCAGCCGGTCGCGGGCCGCGTCGACCACCGCCAGCACCAGGGTCACCAGGGCGCCCTCGGCCAGGCGCACGCACAGCAGGTCGTTGAGCTCCTGCACCAGCTCGGCGGGCTCGGCGAGGTGCTGGCTCAGCGCCTCCGCCATGTAGCGCACCATCGCGGTGACGCCGGCGGCCTCGACGCCCTTTCCGGAGACGTCGCCCACCAGGATCGCGAGGCGCCCGTCGGCGAGCGGCCACGCGCTGTAGAAGTCACCGCCGACCTCCGATCCCCCCGCCGCCTGGTAGAGGGCGGCCAGCTCCAGGCCCTGCACCTGCGGCAGCTCCTCCGCCAGCAGCGCGTGCTGCAGCACCTCCGCCACGTGGCGCTCCTGCTCGAACTGCAGCGCGTTCTGCAGGGCGCTCGCCGCGTGGAGGGCCAGCTCGGTCATCACCCTCACCTCGCGCTCGCCGAACGCTCGCGGTTGCGAGCTGTTGACGCTCACCACCCCGTAGACCCGGTCGCCGAGCATCAGCGGGACGTGCATGAACGAGCGGATCCCCTCCGGGCCCACGATCCGCTGTGACACCCGCTCGTCGACGAGCGTGTCGTTGCAGATGTACGGGCGCCGCTCGGTCAGCACCCGCCCCAGCTGGCCCTCGCCCGCCCGGTAGGTCATGTGGCGGATGGTCGCCTCCGCGAACCCGCGGGTGGCCGCCGGCAGCAGCACGCCGCGGCGGTCGCCCGCCAGCACCGCGCTCTTGTGGCACGCGCCGATCAGGGCGTGGGTGTTGTCGAGCAGGATCTCGTGGATCTCGCCCGCGGTGAGGGCCGACGCCATCGCGTGGGCGGCGCGGGTCAGCGCCATCTCCTCGTGGGAGCGGCGCTCCTCCCGTTCCAGCAGCTGCGCCTGCTCGGCCGCGAGGCGCCGGGCGTCCGCCAGGGCCAGTCGGGAGGGGGTGACGTCGTTGAGCATGTCGACCCGCCCCACGATCGCGCCGGTCGCGTCCCGGACCGGTGACGACGAGTACTCGATGGCGCGTGCGTCGACCGTCTCCCGGTCCTCCATCGACTCGACGCCCGGGTCGGCGTGGAGGCGGAGGGCCCAGGCCGCGAACTCCTCCGGATTGGTGAACCGCCACTTCAGGATCTCGTCGATGACGACCCGCATCGGGCGGCC
Organism: Miltoncostaeaceae bacterium; assembly: GCA_035698305.1. Taxonomy (GTDB): domain Bacteria; phylum Actinomycetota; class Thermoleophilia; order Miltoncostaeales; family Miltoncostaeaceae; genus Miltoncostaea. The sequence continues at coordinate 1,548 of DASSBX010000477.1, forward strand.
CACCATCGGTCCCAGGTCGATCCCGAGCAGCGACCCGACCGCGGCGTTCGCCAGCGAGAGGCGCCCGCGGCCGTCGCTCACGATCACCCCGAGCCGGCTGGACGCGATCACGCCCTCCAGCGTCTGGCGGTTGCGGCGGCTGCGCGCCGCGAGCTGGGCGTTGCGGGCGCTCAGCGCGATCTGCGGCGCCAGGGCCGCCAGCTCGGCGGCGGCGCCCTCCCGGACGGGATGGTCCCGCGACAGGCTCACCAGCGCGACCGCCCCGAGCGCCGCCGTGTGGCTCGTGCCGATGGGGACGGCGACGGCGCTCGCGTCGAGCATCAGCCGGTGCAGCGCTCCCGCCGGCCCGCCCTGGTCGGCGAGGGCGGCCAGCCGGTCGATCTCGGCCGGCTCGGACACCAGCCGCGGCCACACCACCGGCTCGCCCGCCCGCCGGGCGGCGTCGCCGATGCCGATCGGGTCGAGGCCCTCGGGCGTGAGGAGCGGGGCGAGCGCCCGGGCCGCCCGGGACGGCCCCACCCGGTAGCCGTGGGTGACGATGCCGGCGTCGGTCTCGTCGACCACGTGGACGTCGACGACGTCGACGGGGAACATCTCGTGGACGCCCTCCGCGATCTCGGCGAGGGCGGCCGAGAGCTCGGGCGCCACGACGGCCGCCAGGCGGGCCGACCACTGCGTCGGGTCGACCGACCCGCGTGCGCCGCGCTCAACCCCGCTGGCCACCGTGCACCCGGATCAGCTCGACGTAATGGCCGACGCCCTCCGCGAAGCGGGCCCGCTCCTGCGGCGTCGTCTCGCGGACGACCTTCGCGGGGATGCCGAGCGCGAGGGCGTTCGCGGGGATGTCGGCGCCCTCCGGCACCACTGCGCCGGCGCCGATGACGGCGCCCGCTCCGACGGTCGCCCCGTTCAGCACGATCGCGCCGATGCCGACGACGGCTCCGTCGCCGACGGTGCACCCGTGGATGCAGGCGCGGTGCCCCACCGTGACCCGATCGCCCAGGCGGCACGGCAGCCCGGGATCGGCGTGCAGGACCGACCCGTCCTGCACGTTGGTCTCGTCGCCGACGGCGATGTCCTCGGTGTCCCCGCGGATGACCGCACCCGGCCAGACCGAGGCTCTCGCGCCCAGGCGCACGCGGCCGATCACCTCCGCGGCGTCGTGGACGAACGCCCCGGGGCCCAGCGCCGGTTCGTCGCCGTTCAGGGTCCGGATCACGTCCGGCCAGGGTAGCGCGGCCCGGGTGGTGGTGGCAGTCGTCACCATCGGCGCGATCCGCGTTGTTTCTCCATTCCCGCCGCATATGATCCCCACGTCCGAATCCGAGTCCGGGGGTGTGCTGGTGCGCAGCAGGCTGATGGTGGCCCTGACGTTGGTCGTGCTCGTGGTGGCCGCGCTCGGCCTGGTCGGCTGCGTCGAGAGCTCCGAGGAGGCGGCGCAGACCCCGAGCGGCGCGTCGACCGTGGCGAACAGCGCGCTGCAGACCGACTCGGAGGGCAAGACCATCACCGCCCCGGCGGCCGGCGGTGCCCAGACCGGCGGTGGCGCCGAGACCGGTGGCGCCGAGACCGGCGGTGGCGGGGCGGCCGGCGGCGGCGGTGAGGCTCCCGCGGGCGACGCGGCCGCCGGCGAGCAGGTGTTCGCCGCGAACTGCACCGGCTGCCACCTGAACAACGGCCAGGACGCGGGCGGCGTGGGGCCGCAGCTCACGGGCATCGGCTGGACCGAGCAGCAGATCCACGACCAGGTCGTGAACGGCGGCGGCGCCATGCCGGGCGGCCTGGTGAGCGGCGAGGACCTCGACAACGTCGTGGCCTACGTGGTGAGCCTGCAGTAGTTCCCGGCCGGGGGCCGCGGGTGCGCGGCCCCCGGGGCGCGGGTAGCATCCCTCCTGCGATGAGCCTGGAGGTCACGACCGAGGCTCGCGCGGGGGTGACCCTGGTGACCCTCGGCGGCGAGCTGGACATCTACACGGTCGCCGGCTTCCGGCACGACCTGGAGGACGTCGACCCCGCGGCGCGGCCGCTGGTGATCGACCTCAGCGAGGTCACCCTGCTCGACTCGTCCGGCCTGGGCGCGCTGGTGAGCCTGCTCAACCGCGCGCGCACCGGCGACGGCCAGCTGGGCCTGATCTGCCCGCACCGCCGTCTGCGGCGCGTGTTCGAGATCACCGGCCTGCGTCGCGCGTTCGTCTTCGGCGACGACCTGGACGGCGTGCTGGTCGCCTTCGCCGAGGGCCCCGACGC
>DASSBX010000478.1:0-3533 GCA_035698305.1 Miltoncostaeaceae bacterium
GCGCTGGCGTCCTCCCGCCGCGGTGGCGGCCCGACGGCGTGATGAGGCGCCATCCGCTCCTCGGGTACCTGCTCGCGCTGGGGCTGCTGCTCGTCGCAGCGGCCCCCGCGGCGGCCCACACCTCGCTCGCGGCCTCCCAACCGGTCGACGGCAAGGTGCTCGACGCCGCGCCCGAGCGCGTCACGCTCACGTTCTCCGACCCGCTCGGACGGGCCGGCACCATCACGGTCCGGGGGCCGTCGGGCGAGGCGACCGCGCCAGGGACCCTCGCCCCGCGCGACGCCCGCCGGATGACCGGCCCCGTGCCCGACCAGGGGCCCGGCGCCTACGCCGTGGCATGGACCGCGACGTCCGCGGACGGCCACGAGATCACCGGCGAGGTCGACTTCACCGTCCGCCGGCCCGACGCGGCGCGCGCCGTCGCGACCGTCGCGGCCGACGTCGAGCGCTGCGCGACCGTGCTCCGGCGCCAGGCGGAGCGGGCGGCGGCGAAGGCGGCGAAGGATGGCTGAACCACGGACGGGACCAGCCGGTAGGGTCCCCGGAGGACCGAAGAGCCGAGCACAGGTTTGGGGGGCTGAATGAAGATCGCGGTCTGCGTGAAAGAGGTTCCGGACGCCGGTCCGAACCGCCGCATCGACCCGGGCACGTTGCGGATGGACCGGTCGGGGGACCGGTCGCTGAACGCCTACGACCTGCACGCCGTGGAGCAGGCGATCCGGCTGAAGGACGCCGCCGGCGACGGCGAGGTCGTGCTGGTGTCCATGGGGGCCGCCAAGGCCCTCGAGTCGCTCCGCAAGGGGCTGGCGATGGGCGCCGACCGGGCCCTGCTGGTGTCCGACGACGCCGCCGCCGGCTCGGACCTGGTCGCCACGAGCAAGGTGCTCGCGAAGGCCCTGGAGGCCGAGTCCCCCGACCTGGTGCTGTTCGGCCAGCAGGCCACCGACGGCGACGGCGCCGTCCTGTGGGCAGCGGTGGCCGACCGCCTGCAGTTCCCGGTCGTATCCCAGATCTCCGAGCTCGAGGTGTCCGGCGACACCATCACGGCGAAGCGCCAGACCGAGCACGGCTACGACACCATCCGCGCCGCCCTGCCGGCCGTGCTGGCGGTGGCCGACTCGCTCAACGAGCCGCGCTACCCGTCCCTCAAGGGCATCATGGGCGCCAAGAAGAAGCCGCAGGACACGAAGGCCCTCGCCGACATCGGCCTGGACGCCTCGGAGGCCGGCGACGCCGGCTCGCGCACCACCGTCCTGGGCCTCGGCGAGCCGCCGTCGCGCGGCGAGACGATCAAGATCGAGGACGAGGGCGACGCCGCCCAGAAGATCCTCGACTTCCTGGTGGAAAGGAAGCTGGTTTGAGCACCCTCGTCTTCCTGGAGCACCACGGCTCCGCAATCCAGAAGGGTGCGCTCGGCGTCCTCTCCAAGGCGGCGTCGCTCGACCCCGACACGGCCGGCGTGCTCGTCGGCTCCGGCGTGAGGGACCTGGCCGCGCAGGCGGGCCAGTACGGCGCCAAGACCGTCTACGTCGCGGACGACCCGAGCCTGGCGTCGCCCCTGCCGCAGCCGCGCGTCGACGTGCTCGCCGCGCTCGTGCGGGACAAGGGCCTCCAGAACGTCCTGTTCGGCGCCTCGGTGCTCGCCTCCGACGTCGCCGGCGGCCTCTCGGCCCGCCTCGACGCCGGCCTCAACTGGGACATGAACGACCTGGAGGTCCGCGACGGCGCCCTCGTCGGCAAGCGGTCCGCCCTGGGCGACACCGTCCGCGCCGACGTCGGCTGGACCGCCGAGCCGCGCCTCGGCCTGATCCGGGCCGGCTCGTTCGAGGCCACCCAGAGCGGCGGCGACCCCGCCGTCGAGGACGTCCCGGTGTCGCTCGAGGGCTTCTCGACGAAGGCCGAGCTGGTGGAGCACACCCAGGAGGAGTCCACGGGGCCCTCGATCGAGGACGCCGACATCCTGGTCACCGGCGGCCGCGGCCTCGGCGGCCCGGAGGGCTTCGCGCCCCTGGAGGAGCTCGCGGCCGCGCTGGGCGGGGCGGTCGCCTCGACCCGCGCCGTGGTGGACTCGGGCTGGTACCCCTACCCGACCCAGATCGGCCAGACCGGCAAGGTCGTGTCGCCGAAGGTCTACATCGGGTTCGGCGTCTCCGGCGCGATCCAGCACAAGGTCGGGATGCAGACCTCGCAGGTGATCATCGCCGTGAACAAGGACGGCAACGCGCCGATCTTCGAGTTCAGCGACCTCGGCGTCGTGGGCGACCTCAACACGGTCGTGCCGCAGCTCACCGCGCTGGTGAAGGAGCGCAAGGGGAGCTGATCTCCCGCGCCCCCGCGGCGCGGATCCGACGGAACCCCTGGAGGGTGGCGCGCCGCGACATGCGGCGGCCACCCTCCTGGCGTTTCCGGGTCCCATGTCGAGAAGCTCCGGACGGCTCCGCTCACGAGGTGACGGGCCGCGAGCGGCGCGGCCCACGACACGGAGGACCACCATGCCGAAGTACCTCCTGCTGAAGCACTACCGCGGCGGCCCGCAGCCGCACCGCCCCTGCCCGCCGATGGACGAATGGGCCCCGGAGGACGTGGAGGCGCACTTCGCCTTCCTCAGGCGGGTCGGCGCGATGCTCGAGGAGCGCGGCGAGTACGTCGACGTGCAGGCGCTCACGCCGGCGCAGACGTGGGTGCGCTACGGCGGCCCGGACGCGGCGCCCGTCACCACCGACGGCCCGCTGCCCGAGACCGGCGACCTGGTTGCGGGCTGGTACATGGTCGACGTCGGGTCGTACGAGCGCGCGGTCGAGATCGCGGCCCACATCTCGTCAGAGCCCGGCCCCGGCGGGGAGCCCCTGTACGAGTGGATCGACGTGCGCGAGATCATGTCCCACGGCGCCTCCGAGGACTGACCCGCCGTGGACGGCGCGCCGGGGCACCCGCTGGACGAGACCGCGCTGCGCGCCCTCGTCCCGCGGGTGCTCGCAGGCCTGGTGCGGCGGGGCGAGGACTTCGACGCCGCGGAGGACGCGCTCCAGGACGCGCTGCTCGAGGCGCTGCGGGTGTGGCCCGGGCACCCGCCGCGCGACCCGCGCGCGTGGCTGGCGACGGTCGCGACCCGGCGGCTCGTCGACGCACGCCGCAGCGAGGCCGCGCGGCGCCTCCGGGAGGACGCGGCGCTCGCCGAGCCGCCCCCCGCCGCCACCGAGGAGGGCGACGACACCCTCTTCCTCCTGTTCTGCTGCTGCCACCCCGATCTGGCGCCCGCCTCCCAGGTGGCGCTGACGCTGCGCGCGGTCGGCGGCCTGACGACCCGGGAGATCGCCGACGCCTTCTACGTGCCGGAGGCGACGATGGCGCAGCGGATCAGCCGGGCCAAGCGCGCCCTGCGGGGGCGTCGCCTGGATCGGCCCGGCGACCTCGCCGTCGTGCTGCGCGTGCTCTACCTCGTCTACGCGGCCGGCCACGCGGACCGCGTCGACCTGGCCCGCGAGGCGATCCGGCTCACCCGCCAGCTCACGCTCGCCACCGAGGAGCCCGAG
>DASSBX010000479.1:0-4234 GCA_035698305.1 Miltoncostaeaceae bacterium
TCCACGCGGTCTACGAGGACGAGGGCTTCGTGTTCCTCCGCCACCGCGCCGACTGACCCGCGGCGCGCCGCACCGGGGGCGCGCTCACCTCACGTCCCGGTCAGTACCACTTCCCCTTGGCGAACCCGCCGAAGGCGATCAGGCCGATCAGCGCGATGATGATCCCGAGCCAGAGGGGCCCGAAGATCGCCACCAGGATGCCGACGATGACGATGATGCCCCCGAGGCCGATCCCGCCGATTCGTGTGTCACGTGAGGCCATTGCCGCTCCTGTGTCGAGTCCGGTCAGCGGGATCTTCCCCGCCAGGGCGCCGCGCTAACTCCCGTCGCGGCCGGCGCGGGGCAGCTCGCAGGCCTCCGCGGGCAGCTCGGCGTCGGCGAGGATGTCCTGGTCGAGCTCGCGGATGGAGCGCGCGAACCCCTCCCCGCCGTACGTGGCGTAGAGGTGGCGGACGATCCGGCGCGACTCGATGACGACGTCGTCGCCGTCCACCAGCACCGGCACGCGGCGCTGGCCGCTGATCGCCTCGAGCTCGTCGCGCTCGTCGCGCGGGTACGCGACCTCCACGAGCTCGACGGGGGCGCCGACGTTCTCGATCGCCTGGCGCGCGGCGGCGCACCAGGGGCACTTCCAGCGGTGGTAGAGCCGCATGTGGGGGTCCTCCCGGTCGCATCGCGGCCCCCGGGTCTTCGGGTCGGAGCCGCGCCCCATTAGGATGCCCGTCGGTGAGCCCGTCCGTCGACAGGGGCCCCGAGGGTCCGATCGAGGTCGTGCATGGGGTGGACGAGGACCGCATCGTCGTCCGTGCGGACCTCGACCTGGCCCTCGCGGAGTCCCTCCACGCCGTCGCGATGGACCTCCTGGCGGGGGACGGGGGGCGGCGCCTGGCGGTCGACCTGACCGCCGCGCGGTTCCTCGACTCGGCGGGCGTGCACGCGCTGGTGCGCGTGGCCGGCGCCGCCGAGCCGGCGGCCCTGCGCGTGATCGCCGGCGGGCAGCCGTACCACGTGCTCGAGCTCACCGAGGTGCTGCAGCTGCTCGGGGTCGAGCGGGCGGCCGCGCCGTGAGCGTCTCGGCGCACCGCGCGGAGATCGCCCCCTCGTCCGGCGCGCCGGCGGAGGCGCGCAGGATGGTCGACGGCCTCCGCCTCGACCCCGACACCGCCGAGGCCGTGCGGCTGGCGGTCTCGGAGCTGGTGAGCAACGCGGTGATGCACGGCACCGGTCGGATCGCCGTGGCGCTCGGCGTGGACGCGAGGGGCGTGCACGTGGCCGTCCGCGACGACGGCGCCGGGTTCAGCCCGTCCGGCGACCCCATGATGCCGCCACCGACCGCCCCGAGCGGCCGCGGCCTGGCCCTCGTGGCGATGGTCTCCGCCCGGTGGGGCGTGATCCCGGGGGACCCCACCGAGGTGTGGTGCATCATCTCCCCCCGGCGGTGACGGGGCGCTAGGCGACTGGGGCGTCGCTGACCGGGACGATCTCGGCGGTGGTGACGCCGGCGCCCGGCTTCAGGAACGCGTGGAGCTTCGCGATGTCGTCGGTCTCGACGACGAGGTAGATGGTGTGCTGCGGGAAGGCCACCCAGTACCCGTGGATCGTCACGTCCTGAGACTGGTGGTCGAACAGCGAGCGGGACCCTCCACGTCCGTACGGGCAGTTCTCGGGAGTGTGGGTCTGCGTGACGTGGAAGAGCATCCGGGCACCTCCGGGGGGCGGGGTCTCGTGTCTGGGCCGGCAGCGACCGCACTCTAAGCCGGGACGGGCCGCGCCGTCCAAGGCGGGGTCGCGGTACCCGACGGCTACGATCGCGCCGCCGGCGCCCGATGGTCTCGGTGGCGATGTACAGCGTCCAGGACATCCGGAGCCTCGCGCGCGCCACGAGCCAGGGGCGGCGCAGCCGTGGCCTGGTGAGCCGCACCGTGATCATGCTGGGGCTCACGAGCATGCTCACCGACGTCTCGTCGGAGATGGTCGCCACCGTCCTCCCGCTCTACCTGGTGTTCACGCTCGGGTTCACGCCGCTGCAGTTCGGGGTGGTCGACGGGTACCAGCGCGGCGCGGCCGCGCTCGTGAGCCTCGGCGGCGGACTGGTGGCCGACCGCCGCCGCCGGCACAAGGAGGTCGCCACCGCCGGCTACGGCCTCTCGGCGATCTGCAAGCTGGGCTACGTGGCGGCGGGCACCTCGTTCGCCGGCCTCGGCGCGGTGGTCTTCGCGGACCGCATCGGCAAGGGGATCCGGACGGCGCCGCGCGACGCCCTCATCTCCCTGAGCAGCCGCCGCGAGGGACTCGGGCTGGCCTTCGGCGTGCACCGGGCGCTCGACACGACCGGCGCGATGCTCGGCCCGCTGCTGGCGTTCGCATTGCTCGCGCTGTCCCCGGAGGGCTACGACGCGATCTTCGTCGTGAGCTTCCTGATCGCCGCGGTGGGCGTCGGCGTGCTGGTGCTGATGGTCGACCGGCGCGACGAGCGGGTGACCTCCGGCGAGGCGTCCGTCTCGTGGCGGGACGCGGTGCGGCTGCTGGGGCCCGGGCGCTTCCGCGGCATCCTCGTGGCGGCCGGGATCCTCGGCCTGGTCACGATCAGCGACGCCTTCCTGTACCTGGGCCTGCAGCGTCAGGCCGACCTCGACCCCACCCTCTTCCCGCTGATGTTCACCGCCACGTCGCTCGCGTACATGCTGCTGGCGGTCCCGGTGGGCGTCGTCGCCGACCGTGTCGGGCGCGGCCGGACGTTCATCGCCGGCCACGTCGTGCTGCTCGCGCTCTACGGCTCCCTGCTGCTGCCGACGGGCGGCGGGGTCGCCCTGGTCGGGTACCTGGTGGCCTTCGGGGCGTTCTACGCCGCGAGCGACGGCGTGCTCAGCGCGCTGGGGGCGGCCGCCCTGCCACAGGGGGTGCAGGCCACCGGCCTCGCCCTCCTGCTCACGGTCACCAGCCTCGCGCGGCTCGGCGGCTCGGTGCTGTTCGGCGCCGTCTGGACCTTCGCCGGCTTCGAGTCGGCGGTGCGGGTGTTCGCCGTCGGCCTCGGCGTGGGCGTCGTCGTCGCCGCCGTCCTCCTGCTGCGAGGCGGCCGCCCCGGCGCCCCGCTCGCCGCCGCGGGCGCCGCCTGAGGCCGCCGGTGACGCGCCGCGCCTGGATCCTGCTGGCGTTCACGGCCGCCTGCGCCGTCGCCGCCGTCGCGGTGGTGGCCCTGTCGGCATCCGCCCCGACGGGCGCCGGGACGGTCGACGACCCGCAGGCGGTGACGCTGCCGTCGGCGCCCTACGTCGTCTTCCGCGACCTCGACCGCGCCCACCCGGAGGACCGCGGCCGCGTGGCGGTGCTGCCCCTCGACGACCTGGACGGCCCCCGCGTGCTGGCCGGGGTCGCGTGCGAGCGCGTCTACTTCTCGGTCGCCGGCGGCCTGTGCCTGGAGCAGTCCGGCCGGTTCCCGGTCCGCTACCGGGCGACGGTGCTCGACCCCCGCCTGCAGCCGGTGCGCTCCATCCCCGTCCCGGGCGTCCCGAGCCGCACGCGCGTGTCGGCCGACGGGCGGTGGGGCACCACGACGACCTTCGTGAGCGGCCACTCCTACGCCGAGCTCGGCGCCTTCTCGACCCACGCCACGATCATCGACATGGCGACGGGCCGGACGGTGATCGACAACCTCGAGGAGATGCCGGTCACCCGCGACGGCGCGCCGATGGAGTCGGTCGACCACAACCTGTGGGGCGTCACCTTCGCGCCCGACCGCGACACGTTCTACGCCACCCTCGCGACCCGGGGGACGACCTACCTGGTGCGGGGCACCATCTCGGGGCGCCGCCTGGAGGTGCTGCACGAGAACGTCGAGTGCCCGTCGGTCTCGCCGGACGGGACCCGCATCGCGTACAAGAAGCGCACCGGCGACTACGCGCTGTGGCACGTGACGGTGCTCGACCTGGCGACGATGCGCGAGACGTCGCTCGCCGAGCTCGACCCGATCGACGACCAGATCGAGTGGCTCGACGACCGGACGGTGCTGTACCACAACGGCGGCGGCATCTCGGCCGTGCCGGCCGACGGCTCCGGCGCCCCCCGCGTGTTCCTCCCGGACGCCGGCTCCCCCTCGGTGGTGCACCCCGCGAGCTGAGCGGGATGCCCGCGCCATCCGCGGCGCCGCCCCGGTGCGCCGACTGGCCGGCGCGATGGGTGGGCCCGCGTGCGACTTCCACGTACGCGGCAGGTCACGTCGCCTTCCTGGGAACCG
>DASSBX010000480.1:0-3764 GCA_035698305.1 Miltoncostaeaceae bacterium
CGCCGCCCCGGAGGCCGCCGAGGAGGTGCGGGACCGCTGCCGCGTCGCGCGGGACGACCTGGACCGCGCCCAGCTCTCGACGATCCATGCCTTCGGGCAGGCGCTGCTGCGGTCGCTGTGCGCCGAGGCGGGCATCGACCCGGAGATCGCGGTCCTCGACCAGCTCACCGCCGAGCGGCGGTTCGAGGAGCGCTGGCGCGCCGCCCTGGAGGAGGTCGACCCCGCGGGCCCGGACGGCGCCGCCATCGACCGCGCCCTGGGTCTGGGGCTGCGGATCAAGGACCTGAAGCGGCTCGGCGAGGCGCTGACCGAGCGCGCCGACATCGCCGCCCGCATCCTCGCCGACCCGCCCCGGGCGCCCGCCCCCGCCTGGAACCTCCTGGCGGATCACCACGGACTGCTGCGCGGCCTGCCGCTGGACCGCGTGCTGGGCGACGACCGCCTGCGGGCGCACATCGAGGAGCTCGTGCTCCTGTTCGACGGCCTGGACGGCGCGGAGGAATGGCTGCGCGCGCGGCGGATGATCGCCGGGACGAAGGCGTGCAGCCGCGGGGTCTCGCGGACCGGGAAGCAGGGCAACTGGCCGAGCCGCGACGCCATCGAGGCGGCGCGCGAGTGCGCGAAGGCGGCGGGCGACGCGGTGCTCGACGTCCTCGCGGCGGCCCGCGCCGAGGCGACGGCGGCGGTGCTCCCCTGGGTTGCCCGGACCGTGCTGGACGACGCCGAGCGCCGCCGCCGCGAGGGCACGCTGATCTTCACCGACCTGATCCTCTGGACCCGGGACCTGCTGCGGGGGAACGCGGCGGCGCGCAGGATCGTCCGACGCCGCTACGACGCCCTCCTGATCGACGAGTTCCAGGACACCGACCCGTGGCAGGTCGACATCGCCGAGGCGTTCGCGTGCGCGGACGACGCTCGCCCGGAGCCCGGCCGGCTGTTCATGGTGGGCGACCCGAAGCAGTCGATCTACCGGTTCCGCCGCGCCGACATGGCCGTCTACGCCGCCGAGCGGGCGCGGGTGGAGGGGGCGGGCGGCGAGCTGCCGCTCCTCACGGAGAACCGGCGGTCGCGCGCCGTGATCGTCGACTGGGTCAATCGCGTGGTGGGCGCCGTGATCGGCGACGAGCCCGACCCGGCCATCGGCCCGCCCTACGTCCCGATCGTCGCCGAGCGGGACGGCGCGCTCGCCGGCCCCGGCGTGGGGTGGATGGGCGGCCCGAGCGACGAGCGGGCGTGGGACATCCGCCGCCGCGAGGCGGAGGACGTGGCCGCCACCTGCCGCGCCGTGCTCGACCAGGGGTGGCAGGTGCAGGAGCGGGACGGCACCGTCCGGCGGGCGCGCCTGCGGGACGTGGCGGTGCTCCTGCCCGCGCGGACCGGCCTGAGCGCCATCGAGCGCGCCCTGCGCGCCGCGGCGGTCCCGTTCCGGGTGGAGGGCGGCAGCCTCGTGTTCCGCACGCAGGAGCTGCGCGACCTCATCAACTGCCTCACGGCGATCGACGACCCCTCCGACGAGGTCGCCGTGATCGGCGCGTTGCGCAGCACCGCGTTCGCCTGCTCGGACGTGGAGCTGGCCGAGCACCGCCGGGCCGGCCTGCGCTTCAACCCTCTCGCCTCCGCGCTCGAGGGGCGCGCCGACCGCGTCTCGCGGGCGCTGCTGACCCTGCGGGCGCATCACCGGGAGCGGCTCGACCGCTCGCTGGCCGCCGTCGTTGAGCGGTTCGTGGCGGAGCGGATGATGGTCGAGGTGGGCCTGGTGGACGCCGCGAGCCGCGACGCGTACCGCCGCGCCAGGTTCGTGGTGGAGCAGGCGCGCGCGTTCGAGGCCGACCGCCCCCAGGGGCTCCGGGCGTTCGTCGCGTGGCTCGAGGAGCGCACAGCCGGGCCCATCTTCGACCGCGACGGCGCCGGGCTGGACGACGACGAGGACGCCGTCCGGATCCTGACCATCCACGCCGCGAAGGGGCTCGAGTTCCCGATCGCGATCCTCGCGGGCATCGGCCCGAACCCCGCGTACGCGCGCCCGCCGACGGTCTCGGTCGGGCCCGGCGGGGACGTCGTGGTGGTCGTCGGGCGCAAGGACGCGCGATTCGGCGTGGGCGACGTCGACGCCGCCGCCGCACGGGAGGAGCGCCACCAGCGCGCCGAGGCGGCCCGGCTGCTCTACGTCGGCGCCACCCGGGCCCGCGACCACCTGGTGATGTCGCTCTGGCACTCGGCCACCTATGCGACCAGGGGCGGCGCCCGCCGGCTGCTCGACGCCGGCGCGGCCGAGGCGGCCCCCGAGTGGTCGCCGCCCGCCCTCACGGGCGGAGTCGCCGCCCCGCCGTTCGCCGACCTGCTCGTCGAACCGGCTGCCGAGCCGGACCCGTCCGGCCACCGGGCGGCCCGTGCCGCGCTCGTGGCGAGGGCCCGGCTGCGGCGGTTCACGAGCGCCACGGGTATCGCGGCCGCGGCCGCCGAGACGCGGGAGCCGGGCGAGCGGACCGGCGACGAGCCGTGGGCGCGGGGCCGGGGCGGCACCCGGGTGGGGCGGGCGGTGCACGCGTCGTTGCAGAGCCTGGCGCTCGACGCCCCGGACGACGCGATCGCCGCCGTCGCCGCCGCCCAGGCGGTCGCCGAGGCGGTGCCCGAGCGGGCCGACGAGGTCGAGCGGCTCGTCCGCGCGGGACTGGCCTCCCAGGCGGCGGGCCGGGCCCGGATGGCGCCGGGCGCCCTCCGGGAGGTCCCGTTCGCGCTGTCCCGCGAGGGGGTGGTGGTCGAGGGGTTCATCGACCTGGTGGTCCCGACGCTCACCGGCCTGGAGATCATCGACTGGAAGACCGACGACGTCGCCACGCGCGCGCAGGCGCAGGAGCGGCTGCGGGGCTACGAGGTCCAGGCGGGGCTGTACGCCCACGGGCTGCGGATCGCGACGGGACGCCCCGTGGAGACGATCACCTACGTGTTCCTGCGCCCCGGGCTGGAGCTCTCGCCGGGCGACCCGGACGCGCTGGCGGCCGCCGCGCTGGGCGACCTGGGGGCGGTGAGCGGCTAGCGGGAGGGGGCGTCGATGGCGGAGACCAGGATCTCCCGCTGCGCGGGGGTCAGGGACCGCATCCGGCGGCGCACCATCTCCAGCGTCGCCTGCAGCCCGGCGCCCGAGGCGAGCGCCCCGCGGACCGACTCCCGCAGCAGGGCCGCCTCCGACTCGGCGACCCGCCGCTCCCACCTGTCGATGTCGAGGACCGTGTGCATGGGGACCAAGGTACGGCCCCGGGCGGATCCCAGGCCCCCCCCGCGAGGAGGGTGTCGCGCCCCCCGCGAGGAGGGGCGCCGCGGTCACGCGACGGTGCGGGAGAGCTCGTTGAGCGTCGTCTCGCCGGCGAGCACCTTGATGACGCCGTCCTCGCGCATCGTCCGCATCCCCTCGCGGCGCGCCTGGCGGCGGATCTCCGACGACGGCGCCGACGCGGCGGTCAGGCGCTCGATCTCCTCGCTCATCGTCAGCACCTCGTAGATGCCGAGGCGGCCCTTGTAGCCGGTCTGGCGGCAGGCCTGGCAGCCGACCGACTGGTAGATCTTGGCCGTCTCGCCGATCCCCTTCGGGAGCGTCGCCGTGCCCGCGAACTCGCGCAGGGTCTCGGCGGGGACGCTCACCGGGCGGCGGCACTCCAGGCACAGGCGCCGCGCGAGGCGCTGCGCCAGCACCCCCAGCACGCCCGACGCGGTGAGGAACGGCTCCACCCCCATCTCGGTGAGGCGCGTCAGCGTGCTCGCCGCGT
>DASSBX010000481.1:0-4383 GCA_035698305.1 Miltoncostaeaceae bacterium
GGTCGATCACGAACACCGGAACGAGGGTGACGCCGAGCAGGGCGGCCGCGAGGCCCTCCCACGTCGGCCCGAAGGTGATGATGGCCGCGGCCGCGAGCGCGCCGCTGGCGAGCTCGATGACCGGGTAGCGCCAGTGCACCCGCCCGCCGCACCCGCGGCAGCGGCCGCGCTGGGCCAGCCACGAGACCACCGGGACGAGCTCGAGCGGCGTGAGCGTGCGCGCGCACGAGGTGCAGTGCGAGCGCGGGCTCACGAGCGACTCCCCCGCCGGCCAGCGCGAGGCCAGCACGGTGGAGAAGGAGCCGAGCGCGAGGCCGATGAGGCCCGCGACCGTCGCCCAGTAGGCGGTGGGTGCGCCGAGGAGCATCAGCGGACGATGAACCGGTCGTAGACGAGGACCCCGCGCTGGCGGCTCGCGACGTTGGCGAACTTGCGCTGCTTGTCGCGCGGCACCCACAGGCGCAGGCGGTGCCTGCCGGGGTCGATGCGGCCCGTGCTCACCGTGACCTTGAAGCGCTGGCGGGTGGGCTTGATCCTGCGGATGGTGCTCCAGCCGTCGGAGGTCCTCACCTGGATGACGGCCGGGCGCTTCGGGTAGATGCTGCCCCGCACGACGAGGCCCCGCTTGCGCACGATGCGGCTGGTGGCCAGGCGGAAGGTGACGCGCGGCTGCACGTTGATGCCGAACGCCGCGACGCCCTCGGGGTGGGTGGCCTCCTCGCGCCACACCAGGCGGTAGTTCGCGGAGCGGCTCATCTTGAGCGAGAACGCGAACCGGCCCTGCCGGTTGGTGCGGACGGTCCCGGCCGCCTTGAACTTGTCGCTCGGGTAGGTGCGGCGCTCCAGGTACAGGCGCGCCTTGGAGACGCCGGCCCCGTTGTTCTTGAGGCGGCCGCTGACCACCACGTTGGCGCGGTAGCCCACCCGCTTCGGGATCGTGTTCAGGTTGAAGTCGGGCGGGAAGACGCTCCGGAAGCTGCGCGTGGTGGACCACTGGCCGAGGCTCTCGCCGCCGTAGTTGGCCCGGACGCGCCAGTAGTGGACCCCCGGGGTCGTGACCTGCTCGCGCGGCGGCACGACGGCCGTCTGCGCGGTCCGCAGCAGATCGGCGTCGGACGAGAAGCCAGGGTTGTTCGCGACCTGCACCTCGTAGGCGACCGCGCCCGGGACGGGCGTCCAGGTCATGAGGGGCGAGTAGACGACCGTGGCGCCGTCGTTCGGGGCCTTCTGGACGGGGCGAGGGCTGTTGAGGCTGAACGTGCCGGTGCGGCTCCACGTCTGGCCGGCGTTGCCGCCGTCCACGGCGCGGACGCGCCAGCTCCACGTCCCGTCGGGCAGGCGCGACTCGGCGTTCGCGATCGATCCCGGGACGCCGCCCAGGCCGAAGATCCGGGCGCGACGCGTCGCGCCCTCCGCGAACGTGCCGTCGGCGCTGAGCTCGACGTCGAACTTCGCGATGCCGGGGACGGCGGCCCAGGAGAGCAGCGGCGGCGTGTCCACCACGCCGCCGTCGGCCGGCGCGGCCAGGGCCACGCGGGTCTGCTTCCTGAACTGGGCGGAGGGCGCGTCGTTCTCGTAGACGTCCCAGACCGGCTCGTCCTCCGTGCCGGTGCCCCAGACGACGCGCCAGTAGTAGCCCGTGCCGACCTGGTTGTCGGGCAGCGGGTTGCGGCTCGACCAGGCGGTGTTGGTCGTGAACGCCGACTCGACGATGGTGTTGAACTGCGGGTCGGCGGCGATGTCGACCCGGTAGAGGGTGGCGCCCGCGACCGGCGTCCAGGCCAGCGTCGGCGGGAGGCCGGTGTCGGTGTCGCCGGTCGAGCTCAGGGCGGCCGGGGCGGCGGCGCCGGTGGGCGCCTGCCAGTTGACCCGCGACTGCACGCTCCACGTGCCCGGCACCCCGTCGATGACCGGGCGCACCCGCCACCAGAGGTTGCCGTAGGCCATGTTGCGGGTGCGTTCCTCGGTGAAGGTCGGCACGAAGGACGTGCCGCTGGTCGAGGACGCGATCTTCAGCGCCTGGCCCGCGTACGTGTTGGCGGTGGACGTGATCTGGACGTCGTAGCGTTCGGCGCCGTCGACGGGGTTCCACTGGAAGAGCAGGTTGCCGGTCACGGCGCCGTCGGCGGGCGCGATCTGCGTCGGCGCGGACCAGGCCCGCGTGAAGTCGGTCGCCGTGGTCCAGGGGCCCGGATTGTCCTTGGAGTCGCGTGCGCGGACGCGCCACGAGTAGGTGTCGTCCGGCAGGGCGCCCGCGGCGCCGGGGGTGTCGAACGGCTGGTGCAGGCGCGTGCCGGAGTAGACGACGTGGTTGAACTGGTCTCCGGTGGCCACCTCGACGTCGTAGGTCCGCGCGCCCGGCAGGGGGTTCCACGACAGGTACGGGTTGAGGGCGGTGAACGTCGCGGCCGGCCCGCCAGGCGTGGTGGACATCGTGGTGCCGGTGACGACGTTCGGCCAGGTCTTGGCGACGCGGGCGACCTCGCTCCAGATACCGATGGTCCCGGCCGCGTCCACGGCCCGCACGCGCCACCAGTAGGCGCCGTCGGGCAGGACGATGTCCGGGACGGCGATCGACTGGGCGACGTCGCCCTTCCAGACGACGTTGCTGAAGCCCGGGGTGTCGGAGACCTCGACCGCGTACCGCTCCGCGCCCGGGACGTCGCCCCAGGTGAGGATGACCGACTGGTCGGGGTAGCGGACGGGGTTGACCGCGCTGTTCGGGGTGAGGCTCGTGGGCTGGCTCGAGAGGCGGTCCGCCTTGAAGGGCGAGGCGATCGCCTTCGCCGGCGTGGTCCCGGTGACGGGGTCCGCGGCGTGCGCGAGGGCCGGCACGATCAGGGTGCAGGCGGAGAGGGCGAGTGCCAGGCGGCGGGACCGACGCATGGCCCGCGACGCTACGACCGCCGGGCGCGCGTCGGGCGCGTCATCCGTGCCGGGCGTGTGTCGCGTCTGCATCAGGTCTCGAGTCCATTCGGGCGAGGGCACGAGCGCTTCCTTGCGTCGGTGGGTGGCTCTGGCGGCGCGGGGCGCGACGCCGTGGGCGGGGCGGGAGGTCTTGCGGGGGAAAGGGGTGGCGCGGTGGTGCGCGGAGCGGGCCCGCGCCGAAGCGGGCCCGCCCACGCGGGTGGTGCTACCAGGTGCAGCCGGACCCACAGGCCCGGGTGACCGACGGCGTCTTGGTCAGGTCCTTCGTGTACGTGAAGACCTTGGTGGACTTGCTGGTGCTCTCGATCGTGTAGCCGTTGGCGCTCAGGCCGCTGAACTTGACCTGGTCCACGCCGGCGTCCGACGCGGTCTGCGACCAGGCGATGTTCGGCTCGATGGCCTTCAGCTTGGTCTCGTCCGCGCCCACGTAGGTGTTGCCGTCCGAGTAGAAGGCCTCCATCGCGGTGGCGGCGTTGCGGACCAGCGACTTCGCCGCCGCGTCGTTCGCCTTGTTGCGCTGGCCCAGGAACGCCGGGATGGCGATCGCGGCCAGAAGACCGATGATGATGACCACCACCAGGAGCTCGATCAGGGTGAAACCCTTCTCGTTCCGGCGGCGGCGGAGTCGCTCAAGCATGTGCTCTCCTCCATGAGAACGTGACGTCCGCGGTCCTCCTGCCCGTGACGCGGGCACCCGCGGTTCACACCCCATATCGAGCGACCCGGGCATTTTCTTGAGGAACCGGAGCAGCGTGCCCGGCGGGTCGTGCGCGGGACGGGGCCCGCGGAGGGGGCTCAGGCCGGGCGGCGCGCGATCGCGAAGAGCTTCACGAAGCCGTAGACGAAGCCCTCGGGCCCGCTCGCTGCGTGCACCGCACGGACCATCCGCTCGGCGTGGCCGGCGAGCTCGTCGGGGTCGATCTCGGAGGAGACGTGGCTGGAGGTTGCGACCATCCGCGCCAGGTAGGCGTCGGGCGGCGTGCGCCGGACGCGGCGCTCCTCCCACGCGTCCACCACCTCGAGCCCGGCGTCCCCCATCCACCCCGCCACCTGATCGGCGGTCCGCTGGATCGCGTCGAACGTCGCGATCCACGCCTCCGGCACCGGCGGGTCGATCCCCTCGAGCACCGCCTTGAACTCGCGGTCCGAGCCGGCGCCGGAGGCGAGGATCGCCAGCACGCCGCCGGGCGCGACCCGCCGCGCCATCGCGTGGACCGCCGCCTCCTGGCGCGGGAACCAGTGGAACGCCATGCCGCTGACCACGGCGTCGAACGCCCCGTCCGGCACGTCCATGTCGTGGACGCCCGCGTGGACGAGGTCCAGCTCGAGGCGGCCGCCGAGCTTCTCGCGGAAGCGCGCGAGCATCCCCTCGGAGGGGTCGACGCCCGTCGCGCGGCGGGTGCCGAAGCGGTCGGCCATCGCCTGGGTCACGAACCCGGTGCCGCATCCCACGTC
>DASSBX010000482.1:0-10735 GCA_035698305.1 Miltoncostaeaceae bacterium
CGCCGATGCCGCGGCTGGCGCCGGTGACGAGCGCGACGGGCATCAGGCGGCGGCCAGCGCGTCGACGTCGGCGGGCTCGACCACCTGCCCCACGGCGACGCCGCGCTGCACGCGGCGCACCAGCCCGGACAGCACCTTGCCGGGGCCGACCTCGACGAACCGCTCGGCGCCCGCGTCGAGCGCCGCCCGGGCGCCGTCGCCGAACCGCACCGGGGCGGTCACCTGGTCGAGCAGGACCTCCCGCATGCGCTCGGGCGGCTCGACCGCGACGGTGGTGGTGGAGAGGAACGGCGGGTCGGCTGTTGCCGGCTCCCACGCGTCCAGGACGGGCCGCAGCCGCTCGGCCGCCGGGGCCACCAGCGGCGAGTGGAACGCGCCGTCGACCACGAGCCGCGCGGCGCGGCCGCCGCGCTCCCCCGCCAGGACGATGAGCCGGTCGATCGCGGCGAGGGTGCCGGAGACCACGACCTGGCCGGGGCAGTTGTAGTTCGCGGGCCACGCATCGCCGGTCTCCTCAGCGAGGGCGCGCACCTCGTCGTCCTCCATCCCGAGCACCGCCGCCATGGCGCCGGGCGTGGCGACGCCCGCGGCGCGCATCGCCGCGCCGCGCTCGGCCACGATCCGCAGGGCCTCCGCGAAGTCCATGGCGCCTGCGGCCACGAGCGCCGAGTACTCGCCGAGCGAGTGGCCGATCACCATGCCGGGGGCGAGGCCCGCCTCCTCCTGCGCGACCCGGAACGCCGCGGTCGATGCCGCGACGAGGGCCGGCTGGCACACGTCGGTGCGGGTGAGCTGATCCGAGGGCCCCTCGAAGCACACCTCCGACAGCGCGTAGCCGAGGACGTCGTCGGCCTCCTCGAACGTGTGGCGGGCCGTGGGGAAGGCGTCGGCGAGGGCGGCGCCCATCCCGACGAACTGTGACCCCTGGCCGGGGAACATCGCGACGATCATGCGGCCTCCGCGGGCTCGTAGCGGACGATGGTGGATGCCCAGGTCAACCCGCCGCCGAACGCCACGGGCAGCGCCGGGTCACCGAGAGCGGACGGTCGCGCCCGGGCCCGGGGCGCGGCGCGTACGGAACGGGTCACGGCCCGGCCTCGGCGGGGTCCACCAGCGCGAACGTGAGCTCGGCGGTGCACGCGGTGACCCCGTCGACGGACGCGGTCCCCTTGCCCTGCCCGAGGGGCCCCCGGCGGCGGGTGAGGACGGTCTCGAGGTGCAGCTCCTCGCCGGGCCGCACGACGCGGCGGAAGCGCGCCTGCCCGATGCCGCCGAACAGGGCCAGCCTGCCCGCGGACTCCGGGTCGGCGAGCGCGGCGAGGGCGCCGGTCTGGGCGAGGGCCTCCACGATGATCACCCCGGGCAGGATCGGGTTGCCGGGGAAGTGGCCGGCGAAGAACGCGGCGTCGGGGTCCACGCGCCAGCGCGCCCGCGCGGACTCGCCGGGGACGAGGGCGAGGATCTCGTCGACGAAGAGGAAGGGCGGGCGGTGGGGGAGGAGTTCCGTCGGGGCCGGGAGATCGGTCACGATCCGCGGAAGAGTAGCCCACGCGGCGGTCACTGGTACCCTCGTGATGAAGCCCGGGACCCGGGCCGCCACCGTCGAGCGTGAGAGGGGTGACGCCCGCATGGCCGCTGCCTATGTGGTGATCGTCCTACTGATCGTCGTCCTGATCTTCCTGTTCTCGGCGGTGAAGGTCGCGCGGGAGTACGAGCGGGGCGTGGTGTTCCGGCTCGGGCGCCTGCTGGGGATCAAGGGGCCGGGCCTCTTCATCCTGATCCCGTTCGTCGACAAGGCCGTGAAGGTCGACCTCCGCACGATCACCCTGAACGTGCCGCCGCAGGAGGTCATCACCCGCGACAACGTCACCGTGAAGGTGAACGCCGTCGCCTACTTCCGCGTGATCGACGCGTCGAAGGCGATCGTGCAGGTGGAGAACTACCTGGTCGCGACGTCCCAGATCTCCCAGACCACGCTGCGCAGCGTGCTCGGGCAGGTCGACCTCGACCAGCTCCTGTCGGAGCGCGACCAGATCAACGAGCGCCTGCAGGTGATCATCGACGAGCAGACCCACCCGTGGGGCGTGAAGGTCTCGGTGGTCGAGGTGAAGGACGTCGAGCTGCCGACCACCATGCAGCGGGCGATCGCCCGCCAGGCCGAGGCCGAGCGCGAGCGGCGCGCGAAGATCATCGCCGCCGACGGTGAGTACCAGGCCTCCGAGAAGCTCTCGCAGGCGGCGGCCGTCATCGGCGCGCAGCCGGCGGCGCTCCAGCTGCGGTACCTGCAGACCATGAACGAGATCGGCAGCAACGAGCGGACGACGACCCTGATCCTGCCGTTCCCGGTGGAGCTCCTCGAGATGATGCAGGTGGGCTCCGCGCGGGGCGCCGGCGTCGGCGGGGGCAACGGCGGCCCGCCCGCGGGGTCGGGCTCGGCCGGGTAGCCGCCGGGCCGAAGGGGGAGGTACCCGACATGCGCGCGATCTGGAACGGCTTCGTGTCCTTCGGGCTGGTGACGATCCCGGTCTCGGTGGGGCTGGCGCAGCAGCGCAGGGACGTGAGCTTCCGCACCCTCGCGCGCGAGACGGGCCAGCCGGTGAAGCAGAAGCGCTGGGACCCGGTGAACGACCGCGAGGTCACCGCGGACGAGACCGTGAAGGGCTGGGAGGTGGCGAAGGGCCGCTACCTGCCGGTGGAGGACGAGGAGCTCGAGCAGTTCGCGGCGCGCCAGGAGAAGACGATCCGCATCCTCCAGTTCGTCGACGCCGCCGAGGTGGACCCCGTCTTCTTCGAGCGCGCCTACTGGCTGGAACCGCAGGAGCGCGCCGAGCGGCCGTACAAGCTGCTGATGACGGCGATGGAGGGCAAGGGCCGGGCCGCCATCGGCCGCTTCGTGCTCTCCACCAAGGAGCACCTGGTGCTGCTGCGGGCCTCCGAGGGGATGCTGACGCTGGAGACCCTCTACTACCCCGAGGACATCCGTCTGAAGGACCGCGAGGAGATCAGCGACCGCGTCGCGGACGTCGACGTGTCGGACGCCGAGCTGCAGATGGCCGAGCAGCTGGTCGAGGGGCTCGCCCGGCCGTTCGAGCCGGAGGCCTACCCCAACGAGACCCGCAAGGCGCTGCTCGACTTCCTGCAGGCCAAGGCGGAGGGCACCGAGATCGACGAGCCGGAGGAGGCCCCGGAGCCGGCCCCGGTCATCGACCTGATGGCGGCCCTGAAGGCCAGCCTCGCCGCCGCCGGCGGCGGGGATGCCGACGCGGACGCCGGGGACGAGGACGAGGCGCCCGCCGCGAAGCGGTCGTCGTCGTCGAAGAAGGACGGGGACGCCCAGCTCGACATCGAGCAGGGCCGCCTGCGGAAGGTCGAGGGCGGCGGCGAGGGCGGCGGCGCGAAGAAGCCGGCCCGCAAGCGCGCGTCGGCCAAGAAGACCGCCGCCAAGGGCGGGGAGAAGCCGGCCGCCAAGAAGACCGCGGCCTCGCGCCGGAAGGCCTCCTAGGGCCGTCTAGCTCCGGCGATCGCCCCACTCGGGCCAGGCGATCGCCGCCACGATCAGGATGGCGATCACCGAGCCCACAACCACGGGATCCATGCTCATGGCGTTCCCGGAGCGCGCGGGCCCAAACGCCGGGTGACCGGCCGCCCGCCCCGACGCGTCAGGCCGGCGTCCCCTCGCGGGTGATGCCGGCCACGCGGTAGGCGTCGGCCTCGTCGAGGGTCTCGCGCTCGAGCAGCGCGTGGGTCAGGGCGTCGAGCCGCTCGCGGTTCTCGCCGAGGATCCGCACCGCCTCGTCGTGGCAGTCGTCCACGATCCGGCGGACCTCCGCGTCGAGCAGCTCCTGGGTGCGCGGGGAGGGGCCGCCGCCGCCCAGGCCGGGGAAGAGGGCCGGCTCGTCGTTCGGCCCCGGGATCACCGTCACCGGCCCGATCGCGTCGGACATGCCCCAGCGCCCCACCATCCGCCGGGCGATGTTCGTGACCTGCTCCAGGTCCGACTCGGCCCCGGTGGTGATGTCGCCGTACACGATCTGCTCGGCCGCCCGGCCACCCAGCGCGCCGGTGATGCGCCCCCGCAGGTACTCCGCGCCGTACCCGTAGCGGTCGGCGTCGGGCGCCTGGAACGTGACGCCCAGCGCCCTCCCACGCGGCACGATCGAGATCTTGCGCACCGGGTCGGCGCCCGGGATGAGCATCCCCAGCAGCGCGTGGCCGCTCTCGTGGTAGGCGGTGCGCTCGCGCTCGTCGGGCGAGAGCATGATCCGCCGCTCCGCGCCGAGCACCATCTTCTCGATCGCCTCGGTGAAGTCGTGCTGCTGCACGCGGTCGTGGCCGTGGCGGGCGGCGGTGATGGCCGCCTCGTTCACCAGGTTCGCCAGGTCGGCGCCCACCATGCCGGGGGTCGAGGCGGCGAGCTGGTCCACATCGACCTCGTCGGCCAGCGGCACCCCGCGCAGGTGCACGCGCAGGATCTGCGCCCGCCCGTCGCGGTCCGGCGGGCTCACCACGATGCGCCGGTCGAAGCGCCCGGGCCGCAGCAGCGCCGGGTCGAGGATCTCGGGCCGGTTGGTGGCCGCCAGCACGATGACCCCCTCCGTCCCCGTGAAGCCGTCCATCTCGGTGAGGATCTGGTTGAGCGTCTGCTCCCGCTCGTCGTTGCCGCCGAGGGAGGCGGAGCCGCCGCGGGCGCGACCGATCGCGTCGAGCTCGTCGATGAAGATGATCGCGGGCGCGGTCTCCTTCGCCTCGCGGAAGAGGTCCCGGACGCGGCTGGCGCCGACCCCGACGATCATCTCCACGAACTCCGACGCGGACAGGGAGTAGAAGGGCACCGCCGCCTCGCCCGCGACCGCGCGCGCCAGCAGCGTCTTGCCGGTGCCGGGCGGGCCGGACAGCAGCACGCCACGCGGGATGCGGGCGCCGAGCCGGCGATAGCGGTCGGGGTTGCGCAGGAAGTCGACGATCTCGACCAGCTCGTCCTCGGCCTCGTCGATCCCGGCGACGTCCTCGAACGTCACCCGCATCTCGTTGTGCTCGTAGCGCTTGGCCCGCGAGCGGCCGAGGCCGGCCAGGGCGCCACCCGCCCCCGCGCCGGCGCGGCGCGCGAACCACACGAACAGGAGCACCAGCAGGATGACCGGGCCGAATGAGAGCAGCAGCGTGGCCAGCAGCGACCGGCCCTCGTCGACCGGCTCCGCGTTCACCACGACGTCCTGGTCGATCAGCAGCCCCAGCAGCCCGTCGTCGGCGAACGCCGGGCGCGTCGTCTCGAATTGGCTGTCCTCGTGGTCCGAGCCCTCGGGGTAGGTGACCTTCATCTTGAAGTCGCCCTGGATCACGTCGCCCCGGGAGGTGACCTCCGCGACGTTGCCCGCCGCCACCTGGTCGCGGAAGAACGTGTACGGCACGTCCAGCCGCGACTCCCGGTCGGGGATGAGCGACACGACGAACCAGTTGAGCGCCAGCAGCGCCAGGAGGATCCACCAGAAGCGGGAGCCCCCGGGCATGCGCGGCATGCGCCCGCGAGGCTCCTCATGCTGCTGCGGCGGGGCGCCCTCCACCCGCCACCCGGGGCCGCCGTCGGCCGGGGCCTCCGCGGGCGGGCGCCGGCGCGGCGCAGGGGCGGACGGGCCCTCGGCCACCCCCGCGCCCCGCTAGCCCGCGGGCTCCGAGGGGTCGGCGGGCGCGACCGTCTCGGCGGCCGGCCCGTCGCCCTCCAGGCCGGGGGCCTCCGCGTCGCCGTCCGGCTCGTCGCCCGCGTCGTCCGACTCGACCACCGACGCCACGCCGCAGACCATGTCGTCCTCGGCCATGTTCATGACCCGGACGCCCTCGGTGGAGCGGCCCATGCGCCGGACGTCGTCCACCCGGATGCGGATGACCTGGCCCATGATCGAGATGAGCAGCAGCTCCTGACCGTCGCGGACCGGCCGGGCGGTGATGAGCTCGCCCTTGCGGTCGCTGACCTTGATGGTGCGCACGCCCTTGGTCGGGCGGCCCTTGCTGGGGTACTCGGCCATGGCGGTGCGCTTGCCGTACCCGTTGCCGGTCACGACCAGCAGGTCCTCGTCGTCGCGGGCGACGCAGATGGTCAGCACCCGGTCGCCGGGGTCGAGGTTCATCGCCTTCACGCCGCGGGTGTCGCGGCCCATCGCGCGCGCCTTCTCCTCGTGGAAGCGGGCGGCCTGGCCGCGCGCGGAGACCACCAGCAGGTCCTCGTCGCCGGCGGTCACCTGGACGCCCACCAGCTCGTCGCCCTCGTCCAGGTGGATGGCGGCGAGGCCGCGCTCGCGCAGCACCGTGTCGTAGAGCTTCAGCTCGCTCTTCTTGACCATCCCCTCGCGCGTCGCGAGCACCAGGTAGCGGCCCTCGGTGTAGTCGCGGGTGGCGAAGACGGCGCGGACCTCCTCGTCGGGCAGCAGCGCCAGCACGTTCGCCAGGTGCCGGCCGCGCGAGTCGCGCGACCCCTGCGGCAGCTCGTGCACCTTCTCGCGGTAGACCCGCCCCTGGTTGGTGAAGAAGAGCAGGTAGTGGTGGGTCGAGGCGATGAACAGGTGCTCGATGTAGTCGTCGTCCTTCAGCCGCACCCCGCGCAGGCCCTTGCCGCCCCGCCCCTGGGCCCGGTAGGTCGTGACCGGCAGGCGCTTGATGTAGCCGCCGTTGGAGATGGAGATGACCATCTCCTCCTCGGCGATCAGGTCCTCGAGGTCGATCTCGTCCTCGCCGGGGACGATCTCGGTGCGCCGCTCGTCGGCGAACCGGCCGCGGATCTCGAGGAGCTCCTCGCGGATGAGCGCGTAGACGCGGCGCTCGTCGCCCAGGATCGCGCGCAGCTCGGTGATCTTGCGCTGCAGCTCGTCGTACTCGGCCTGGATCTTCCCCGCCTCGAGCTGGGTGAGGCGCTGGAGGCGCAGGTCCAGGATCGCGCGCGCCTGGATCTCGGTGAGGTCGAAGCGCGACATCAGCCCGATGCGCGCCTCCTCCGGGTCGGCCGCCGCGCGGATGAGCGCGATGACGGCGTCGATGTCGCCGAGGGCCTTGAGGAGCCCCTCCAGGATGTGGGCCCGGGCCTCCGCGCGCTGCAGCCGGTAGCGCGACCGCCTGGTGACCACCTCCTTCTGGTGGGCCAGGTAGTGCCGGATCATGTCCTTCAGGCCGAGCGTGCGGGGCACGCCGTCGACCAGGGCGATCGCGTTGACGCCGAACGTGCTCTGGGCCGAGGTGTGCTTGAAGAGCTTGTTCAGCACCACCTTCGGCACGGCGTCGCGCCGCAGCTCGACGACCACCCGGGTGCCGTCGCGCCCGCTCTCGTCGCGGAGGTCGGCGATCTCCGGGATGACCTTGTCGTTCGCCAGGTCGGCCATCTTGCGGACGAGCTCCGCCTTGTTGACCTGGAACGGCAGCTCGGTGAACACGATCGCGTTGCGGCCGTGCTTGAGCGGCTCGTTGTGGGCCTGCCCGCGCACCACCACCCGCCCCCGGCCGGTGGTGTAGGCGTCGACGATCCCCGAGCGGCCCACGATGGTGCCGCCGGTGGGGAAGTCCGGGCCCTTGACGTGCTTCATCAGGCCCTCGACCCCGATCTGGGGGTCGTCGATCGTGGCGACCACTGCGTCGATGACCTCGCCGACGTTGTGCGGCGGGATGTTGGTCGCCATGCCCACCGCGATGCCGGACGAGCCGTTGATCAGGAGGTTGGGGACCCGCGCCGGCAGCACCACCGGCTCGGTGCGCCGGTCGTCGTAGGTCGGCGCGTCGTCGACCGTGTCCTCGTCGATGTCGCGCAGCATCTCGGTGGCGATGCGCGCGAGGCGGGCCTCCGTGTACCGCATGGCCGCGGCGGCGAACTCGCTGGAGCCGAAGTTGCCCTGGCCGTCCACCAGCGGGTAGCGCGACGCGAAGTCCTGCGCCAGGCGGACGAGCGTGTCGTAGATCGCCTGGTCGCCGTGGGGGTGGAACTCGCCCATCACGCGGCCGACGATGTTCGCGCTCTTCACGTACGCCCGGTCGGGCTGGAGGCCCATGTCGTGCATCGCGAACAGCACGCGGCGGTGCACGGGCTTCAGGCCGTCGCGCACGTCGGGCAGCGCCCGTCCCACGATCACGCTCATCGCGTAGTCGAGGTACGACGAGCTCATCTCCCGCTCGAGCTCGCGCGGCTCGATGCGGCCGTGGCGGTCGATGGCCACTACGGCCTCCTAGACGTCCAGGTTGGCGACACTGCGGGCGTTGTCCTCGATGAAGGCCCGGCGGGGCTCCACCTTGTCGCCCATCAGCTTGGCGAACAGCTCGCCCACGGCGGCCTCGTCCTCCATCATCACGCGCTGGAGGATCCGCCGCTCGGGGTCCATGGTCGTCTCCCAGAGCTGCTCGCTGTTCATCTCGCCGAGCCCCTTGAAGCGGCTCAGCTGCACGCCCTCGCGGCAGAGCTCGAGCACCGCGTGGCGCAGCCCGTCGTACGTGACCGGCGTGCGCTTGCGCGCGCCGCGCGCGAGCTGGAACGGCGGCTCGCCGACCTGCTCGCGCAGCTTGGCCCGGGCGCCGCGCAGGCCGCGCAGCTCCCGGCTGGCGAACACCCCGAGCGGGATCGTGACCGTGCGCGCCTCGCCCGTGCTGGCGAGCACGGAGCGGGCCACCATGGCCTGGTTCGCCTCGTCGACGTCCTCCACCGTGAGGGCGGCCCGCTCGGAGGAGGCGGCGTCGATCGCCGCGCCCAACTGCTCGAGGTCGGCCGGCTCGGCCTCGACGAGGCCGTGCTCCTGGATGAACTCGATCGTCTCGCCGCCGTAGGTGGCGCGCAGGTTGCCGGCCCACGCCTCGTGCTCCTTCAGCGCGCGCTGGAAGCGCTGGTAGCGCGCCCTGGTGAGCCCGTTGGAGTGCCCCGAGTCGTCGGCGAGGGTGAGGTCGCCGAGGTTGCGCTCGAGCAGCCAGTCCTCCAGCTCGAGCTCCTTCTCGATGTACTGCTCCTGGTTGCCCTGCTTCACCTTGTAGAGCGGCGGCTGGGCGATGTAGACGAAGCCCGCCTCGATGAGGCCGCGCATGTGGCGGAACAGGAACGTCAGGATCAGCGTCCGGATGTGGGCGCCGTCCACGTCGGCGTCGGTCATGATGATGAGCTTGTGGTACCGGGCCTTCGCGATGTCGAAGTCCTCGTCGATCCCGGTGCCCATCGCGGTGATGATCGCCTGGATCTCCGTGTTGGAGAGCACCTTGTCGATCCGGGCCTTCTCGACGTTGATGATCTTCCCGCGCAGCGGCAGGATCGCCTGGAAGCTCGACTGGCGGGCCATGATCGCCGAGCCGCCGGCCGAGTCGCCCTCGACCAGGAAGATCTCCGTCGAGGCGGGGTCGCGGTCGGAGCAGTCGGCCAGCTTGCCGGGCAGGGACGTGGAGTCCATCGCGCCCTTGCGCCGGGCCAGGTCGCGCGCCTTGCGCGCCGCCTGGCGGGCCTGGGCGGCGTTGATCGCCTTCCCGCAGATGGCCTTGGCCTCGGAGGGGTGCTCCTCCAGGTACTCCGACAGCCGCTGGCTCACGGCGGCGTTCACGAAGCCGGTGATCTCGGAGTTGCCCAGCTTGGTCTTGGTCTGGCCCTCGAACTGCGGCTCGCGGAGCTTCACGGAGATGATCGCCGTGAGCCCCTCCCGGGTGTCCGGGCCCTCCAGGTTGTCGTCCTTCTCCTTCAGCAGCCCCTTGGCCCGCGCGTAGTCGTTCAGCGTGCGGGTGAGCGACGTGCGGAAGCCCGTGAGGTGGGTGCCGCCCTCGTGGGTGTTGATGTTGTTCGCGAAGGAGTAGACGGCCTCGTTGTAGGCCCCGGTCCACTGCATCGCGACCTCGAGGCTGCCCTCCGGGGCCTCCGCCTCCAGGTAGACCACATCCCGGTGGACCGCGTCGCGCGACTCGTTGAGGTGGCGGACGAAGTCCTGGATGCCGCCCTCGAAGTGGTACTCGACGGAGCGCCCCTCGCCGCGCCGGTCGTCGAGCCGCACGCGGAGCCCTTTGGTGAGGAACGCCGTCTCGCGGAAGCGCTGCGCGAGGACGTCGAAGTCGAAGTCGGGCTCCTCGAAGATCTCCGGGTCCGGGAGGAAGGTGTGGGTGGTGCCGGTGTCGGTGGCGTCGCCGAGCCGCTCGAGGGGGCCGACGGGCTCGCCGCGCTCGAAGCGCATCTGGAAGGCCCCGCCGTCGCGGTGGACCTCCGTCACGAGCGACTCGGAGAGGGCGTTGACCACGCTGATGCCGACGCCGTGGAGGCCGCCGGACACCTTGTAGCCGCCGCCGCCGAACTTGCCGCCCGCGTGGAGGACCGTCATCACGACCTCGAGCGCGCTGCGTCCGCCCTGGTCGGCCATCGCGGCGACCGGGATGCCACGGCCGTCGTCGGACACGGTGCATGAGCCGTCGGGGTTCAGGGTGATGTCCACCCGGTCGCAGTAGCCCGCGAGGGCCTCGTCGACGCTGTTGTCCACGGCCTCGTACACCAGGTGGTGCAGGCCGCGCGGCCCCGTGGAGCCGATGTACATGCCCGGCCGGCGGCGGACCGCCTCCAGGCCCTCGAGGACGGTGATGTCCCCGGCGTCGTACTGCGTTCTGGCCGACGGAGCGTCGGGCGGCGATGAGATCGCGGTCCTCCTCGGGTGGCGTCCCGGAGAGTTTAGCAGCCCAATCGGCCGAAACGCGGCGTTTTTTGCCGTATTTGCAGCTATTTTCCCCCCGGGGGGTGCCGGTTCCGGCGCGCCTC
>DASSBX010000483.1:0-2527 GCA_035698305.1 Miltoncostaeaceae bacterium
GTGGGCGCGCTCGCGGGCCGCGGTGACGCGCGCGCGGACGGCGCTGCTCGATTCCGCCTCGCAGCGCCCCATCAGCTCGTCGCGGTCGAGGCGCGCGACCTGGACGTGGAGGTCGATGCGGTCGGCGACGGGGCCCGAGAGCCGGGCGCGGTAGGCCTCCGCCCGGCCCGGCGGGCAGACGCAGTGGCGCACCGGGTCGCCGTCGAAGCCGCAGGGGCACGGGTTGCCGGCGCAGACGAGGAGCGGCCGCGCCGGGAACCGGGCGCTCGCCATCGCGCGGTTCACGTCGATGCGGCCCTCCTCGAGCGGCTGGCGGAGGGCGTCGAGGACCGAGGGCGCGAACGCGCAGACCTCGTCGAGGAACAGCACGCCATGGTGCGCGAGGCTCACCTCCCCCGGCCGGGGCACGCGCCCGCCGCCGACGAGCCCCGCCGCCGAGATCGTGTGGTGCGGCGCGCGGAACGGCCGCGACAGGACCAGCGGGCAGCCCGGGTCGAGGAGCCCCGCCACCGAGTGGATTCGCGTGACCGCGATCGCCTCGTCGAGGGTCAGCGGCGGCAGGACGCCGGGCAACCGGCGCGCGAGCATCGTCTTCCCCGCGCCGGGCGGCCCGATCATCAGCATGGAGTGACCGCCCGCCGCGGCCACCTCGAGTGCACGCCGGGCCGCCCCCTGGCCGCGGACGTCGGCCATGTCCGGTCCCTCCCCGGCGCCGGCCCGGGCGAGCAGGGCGGGGGCGTCGAGCTGCACCACCGACCCCTCCTCCTCCCCCGTCAGCTGGCCGACGGCGGCCCGGAGGGTCGCGGGCCCCAGGATCTCGATGCCGGGGACGAGCGCGGCCTCGGAGGCGTTCGCGCGCGGCACGATCAGACGCCGCCAGCCGCGGCGGGCCGCGTGCTCCGCCATGGCGAGGGCGCCCGGGACGCCCCGCAGCGAGCCGTCGAGCGCGAGCTCCCCCACCGCGCCGACGCCCTCGAGCGCCGCGGCGGGCATCTGCCCGGACGCGGTCAGGATCGCGAGCGCGATCGGCAGGTCGTACTGCGGCCCCGCCTTCCGCAGGTCGGCGGGCGCGAGGTTCGCGACGATCCGGCGGGCGGGCACGGCGAAGGCCTGGTTCGCGATGCCGGACCGCACCCGCTCGCGCGCCTCCTGCACCGCTGCATCGGGGAGCCCGACGACCGAGAACGCCGGCAGGCCGGCGCGCAGGTCGACCTCCACCTGGACCGTGGATGTCTCGAGGCCGAGGACGGCGGGGCTGACGACGCTGGCGACCACGGGATGGACGGTGCCGCCCGGGGTGCACACGGGTCAGCACCCGGATGTGACGCCGGCGTGCCGAGACGGCCCCGGCCGCGGCGCGCCGCGAGTGCCTAAGCTTGGCCTGACCGGAGGAGGAGCCCCGTGAAGTTCGACCACGTCGCGCAGCAGGTCCCCGACATCGCCGAGGCGGTCGAGTGGCAGGTGCAGACCGTTCCCGGCAGCCGGGTGCTCCACCAGGACGCCACGTGGGCGCTCGTCGAGTCGGGCGGCGCGAAGCTGGCGTTCGTGCTCCCCGACCAGCACCCGAGCCATCTCGCCTACCGGGTGGACGCGGAGGAGCTGGAGCGCCTCGCGGCGCAGCACGGCGCCCGGATCGCGACGCACCGGGACGCCACGCGCAGCATCTACATCGAGGGCCCCGGATCGCTCGCCACCGAGATCATCGCCTACCCCGAGGGATCGTGATGGCGCTCTACGACCGGATCGCCGGACTGCCCGTGCGGATCGAGGGCTACGAGCTGGAGATGCCGTCGCTGGAGCTCGCGCCCGAGTTCGTGCGCGCGACGACCGTGATCCATCTGCACGGCAGCGGCGAGGAGGGCGTGGGCGAGGACGTCACCTACACGCCGGAGGACCACGAGCGCCAGATCGAGGCCGGCCCCGTGCTGCCCCTGGAGGGCGGCTGGAGCATCGACCAGCTCTCCCGCCACCTCGACGGCGTCGACCTGTGGTACGGCGCCGAG
Source organism: Miltoncostaeaceae bacterium (assembly GCA_035698305.1). Taxonomy (GTDB): domain Bacteria; phylum Actinomycetota; class Thermoleophilia; order Miltoncostaeales; family Miltoncostaeaceae; genus Miltoncostaea. Next base: position 2,004 of record DASSBX010000483.1, read on the forward strand.
CCCTCGATGGAGCAGTTCCGCGACTACCGCCGGTGGGCGTTCGAGAGCGCCGCGCTCGACCTGGCGCTGCGGCAGGCGGGGGCCTCTCTCGCGGACGTCCTCGACCTGCCCCTCGCGCCGGTGACGTTCGTGGTCTCCACCCGCCTCGACGGCCCGGAGGGCGCGGCCCGGGTGGTGCAGATGCTCGGGCGCGAGCCGTCCCTGCGCTTCAAGGTCGACCCCACCGACGAGTGGCCGGAGGAGCTCATCACGCAGCTCGCCGCGCTCGGCGCCGTTGACGTCGTCGACATGAAGGGCCAGTACGGCGACGACATCCCGTTCGGCTACGCGTCGTCCCCCGACACGTACCGGCGCGTCATCGCCGCCTTCCCGCAGGCCTACATCGAGGATCCCCGGCTCACGCCGGAGCTGCGGGAGACGCTGCGGGGCCACGAGGACCGGGTCACGTGGGACGCCCCGATCCACTCCGTCGAGGACATCCTGGCGCGCGAGTGGGCGCCGAGGACGGTGAACATGAAGCCGTC
>DASSBX010000484.1:0-11312 GCA_035698305.1 Miltoncostaeaceae bacterium
GGCGCCTCCGACGACGGCCACAGCAGCACCGCGTCCAGGCCGTCCCGGGCGGCGGCCCTGAAGTTGCGCTTCGCGAACTCGAACGGCATCGAGCGGCACATCCACTCCATCTGCGGCGCCAGCGCCATGGTCAGCCCCACCAGGTAGGCGACGTTCGCGCGCATGTCCGGCCACGACGGGCCCGCGGGGAGGGCGCGCATCTCGATGCGCAGGTGGGGGTCGTCGCCCGGGTCGATCACCGCCCGGTTCCAGCGCCACACCGTCCCGTGGTGCAGGCGCAGCTCGTCGAGGCCGGGCACGCCGCCGGCCGCCACCGCCGCCATCGGCTCGTCCCCGCTCAGCACCGGCAGCAGCGGAACGTGCAGCGCCACGCTCTCCGCGAAGGGCTCCAGGGGACCGCCGATCCAGCCGTGCCCGAACGCCGCCCGCGACGGCAGCCACTCCTCGCTGACCGGCGCGCGGTCGTCCACGGCCTGCGCGAACAGGGCCACCCGCGTCTCCTGCCACAGCAGGCGCTCCAGCAGGATCGGCGAGTTCACCGACGCGGCCAGGATCGGGGCGATCGCCGTCTGCGCCGCGTTGAACGTGGCGGCGAACGCCGACGGCGGCACCCGCAGGTGCACGTGCAGCCCGGTCGCGGCCCCCTCGAGCGTCAGGTCGTCCCACGCCCGGTCCAGCGGCTCCGGCCCGTCGATGCGGATCGCGAACGGACCTCCGCGCAACCCCAGCAGGCCCTCCCCCAGCGCCCGGAACCGCGGCGAGTCGCTCATCGCCGCCGGACCCAGGTGCTCGTCGCGCAGCGTCGGGAGGATCCCGATCGTGAGGGGCCGCGCGCCCAGCGGCGCCGCGGCCGCCGCCAGCCCCCGCAGGCCGGCGCCCAGGTCGTCCATCGCCGCCGAGAACGGGCGCCCCGCCAGCGCGTACGACGGCGAGTTGAGCTCCAGGTTGAACCGGTCGAGCTCCAGGTCGAGCGCCGGGTCGCCCGCCGCCGCCCGCACCGCCCCGTTCACCGGCGCGGGCTGCGCGGCGTCGTCGATGAGGCCGATCTCCAGCTCCACGCCGATCGACGGCGCCCCCGCCCCGAACCCCGGCCGCTCCAGCAGCGCGCCGAGGGCGCTCAGCCCCTCGCGGCAGCGCTCGGCGAACCGCCGCCGGTCCTCCGCGGGGAACGTCTCGGTCTCGATCTCCTCGCCCATCGTCCCCCAGTGTTCCCCTCGCGCCCCGCCGTCAGGCGCCGACGGGTGTCCCTCGCGGGGAGTAGAACCCACGGATGGTGCGGCGACCACCCCAGACGGCGTGACGGGCGGCGGCGACGGCGCGGGGGCGCTGCGGTACGCCTCCGCGCGCGGTCGGCTGGTGCTGCTCGCGACGGTGCTCGGGTCGGGCATCGCGTTCCTGGACGCGACCGTCGTCAGCATCGCTCTCCCCGCCATCGGGGAGGACCTCGACGCCGACCTCACCGGCCTGCAGTGGACGGTCAACGCCTACGCCCTGACGCTCGCGGGCCTGCTGCTGATCGGCGGATCGCTCGGCGACCGCTTCGGGCGCCGGCGCGTGTTCGTCATCGGCGTGGCCTGGTTCGCCGTCGCGTCGCTGCTCTGCACGTTCGCCCCGACCGTGGAGGCGCTGATCGCGGCCCGCGCGGTGCAGGGCGTCGGCGCCGCGCTGCTCACGCCGGGGAGCCTCGCGATCCTGGAGGCGAGCTTCCACCCCGACGACCGGGGCGCCGCGATCGGCGCGTGGTCGGGCCTCGCCGGCATCACCACCGCCATCGGCCCGTTCCTGGGCGGGTGGCTCGTGGAGGCCGTGTCGTGGCGGCTCATCTTCCTGATCAACCTGCCGCTCGCCGCGGTGGTCCTGTGGGCGTCGCGCGCCATCCCGGAGTCGCGCGACGCGTCGGTCCAGGGGCAGCGGCTCGACCTGCGCGGCGCGGCGCTCACCGCGTTGGGTCTCGCGGGCGTGACCTATGCGCTGACGGAGGGGCCGGCGAACGGGTGGGGCGAGTCGGCCACCGTGCTCCTCGGCCTGCTCGGCGTCGCCGCGCTCGTGGCGTTCGTGCCGGCGGAGCGCCGCAGCCCCAACCCGCTGGTGCCGCTCGACATGTTCCGGTCGCGGGCCTTCTCGATCGCGAACGCGCTCACGTTCCTGGTCTACGGCGCGCTCGGCGCCGCGTTCTTCCTGCTCCCCATCGAGCTCCAGGTGGTCGCCGGGTACTCGCCGATCGCCGCCGGCGCGGCGCTCGTCCCCATGACGCTGGTGATGCTGCTGCTCTCCAAGCGGGCGGGGAAGCTCGCCGCCCGCATCGGCCCGCGCCTGCCGATGGGCCTCGGGCCGATCGTGGCGGCCGCCGGCCTGCTGCTGCTGCTGCGGATCGGGCCGGACGCCGGCTACCTCACCGACGTCCTCCCCGGCGTCATCGTGTTCGCGCTCGGAATGTCCCTGACGGTGGCGCCGCTCAACGTCACGGTCCTGGGGGCGGCGGGCGAGGACCGCGCCGGGGTGGCGTCGGCCGTGAACAACGCCGTCGCGCGTGTGGCGGGCCTCCTGGCCGTCGCGGTGATCCCCGTGGTCGCGGGCATCTCCGGCACCGACGAGCTGGTGCCCGCCGACTTCGACGACGGCTTCACCATGGGCCTGGTCATCTGCGCCGTCCTCTGCGCCGCGGGCGGGGTGGTGGCGCTGGCGGGCATCCCCTCGGCGGCGGCCCGGCGGCCGGCGGCCGAGACGCCCACCCACTGCGCGCTCAACGGGCCGCCGCCCGCCGCGACCGCACGGTAGGGTGCGCGCCGATGTGTGCGATCTGCAGCATGGGCGGGTTCGCGACGGCCGCGCAGGCCGCCACCCTGGTCGGTGGCCCGCTGGCCTACGCCGGCTACCGTCGCGTCCGCCGGGCGCTCCGCCTGCCCGACACCTCCGTCGCGGCCTGCGAGGCCCGTCGTCAGGAGTGGGCGACCGAGCCGGCCCTCACAAGCGACTCGAGGGCGTCGACGACCTCCTTCGAGAACTGCCCGCCGGAGCAGCGCCGGCACTCCGCGAGCGCCTCGTCGGTGCTGAGCGGCTCGTGGTAGGGCCGCGCCGAGGTCATCACGTCCCATGAGTCGGCGAGGGCGAGGATGCGCGCGCCCAGGGGGATCCGCTCACCGCTGAGCCCGTTGGGGTAGCCGGACCCGTCCCAGCGCTCGTGGTGCCCGCGGACCCAGGCGACCTGCTCGGGCGTGAGCACGTCCACCACCATCTCCGCCCCGATCCGGGCGTGCTGCTTGATCTCCTCGTACTCCTCGCGCGTCAGCCGGCCCGGCTTGAAGAGGATCCGGTCGGGCACGCCGATCTTGCCGACGTCGTGGACGAGGCCGGCCTCGCGGAGCCGCACGAGGGCCTCGCCCTCCCAGCCCAGGGCGGCCCCGATGGCCACGGCCAGCTCGGCCACCCGCTCCGAGTGCTCGCGGGTGGAGCTGTCCTTCGCGTCCACGGCGCGGGCCAGCACCCGGATGCTCTGCAGGGCCTGGAGCCGCTGGAGCCGGTCGGCGCGCTCCTGGGCCGACAGCTCCTCGACCACCTTCGGGGAGTAGAGGAACGCGACGTCGCGGCCGTGCTGCTTCGCCCAGTAGAGGGCGCCCTCCGCGAGCCGCTGCAGCTCGCCGGCCGACCCGGCCTGCTCCAGGTCGCACACGCCCGCCGACACGGAGACCGTGCCCACCTCGCCGATCGTCGTGCGGGCCACCAGCTCACGGGCCCGGTCGACCGCCGTCCACGCCTCCATCGCCTCGGTCTCCGGCATGAGCCAGGCGATCTCCTCGCCGCCGACGCGGGCGAGCATGTCGCCGTCGCGGGCGGCCGACCGGAGCACGGCGGCGATCGTCACGAGCACCCGGTCGCCCGTCTCGTGGCCGAACCGCTCGTTGACCCGGCGGAACCGGTCGATGTCGATGAGCCCCAGCGAGAGGCTGCGGCGGTGGCGGCGGGCGCGGGACACCTCCTCCGACAGCCGCTCCGGGAACTGGCGGTGGTTGGCGAGACCCGTCAGGGGGTCGCGGCGCGACGTCTCGTGGGCCCGCGCGGCGCTCTCGACGCTCTCGGCGTGCAGACGGGCGTTCGCCAGCGCGACCGCCGCCATCCCCGCCATGCTCTCCATCGCCGTCCGGTCCTGGCGGGTGAAGAGCCGCGGGGCGCGGAAGCTCAGGAACAGGCCGCCCAGCAGCTCCGGCACGCCCCCGCGTTGCACGGAGTGGTGCTCCAGGCGCATGCCCACCAGCGCGCCCGCGCCGAGCCGGCGGGCGACCTCGGGCGGGATCGCCGCGTCCATCGCCACGTCCTCGATCACCATCGTCGGCGACTCCTGCTGCGCCAGCAGCTGCCACACGGGGATCTGGGCCCGCGTGAGTCCCCGGGCCCCCTCCAGGTAGGCGCGCCGGCGGGGGTCGGCCTCCGTGGTGTGGACCGACTCGACGCGGTCGCCGCCGGGCGTGTGGACGTAGCAGGTGGCCCGGTCCGCCTGGGCCGCCTGGCGCGCGGTGGCGACCACCCGCTCGATCGTGGCCTCCAGGTCCATGTCGCCGCGGACGACCGCGGCGAGCGTCTCGTTGACGACGTTCTCGCGCGCCTCGGCCGTCGCGATCGCCAGGCCGGACAGGTCGCTGAGCCGGGTCAGGCGCGCCTCGTCCGACTCGTCCAGTGCGTGCGGCGCCCGCGTCGCGGCCCACAGCGCCCCCCACAGCCGCCCGCGCACCCGGACGGGCGACGCCACCACGCAGCGGACGGCGGGGAGGGCGCCGGCGCCCGCCGCCCGGCCGGGGCCGCGCAGCAGGTGGAGATCCTCGATCCGGGCGCTGCGGCCGGTGCGGTGCACCTCCCCGAGGGCGCCGAGGTCGTCGAGCGGCGTCGTCTCGCCGACCGTCGCCCGCAGCGCGTCGACGACCGCCCACGCGCCGACGTGGGCGGCGCGCGACCCGGCGAACCGGACGATGCCGGACGTGTCGCCGCCCACGAGATGGCCCGCCTCCTCGGCGACGCGGCCGAAGACCTCGCCGGCCTCCGGGTCGCCCGCGAGGAACAGCGCCACGCGCCGGACGGCGCCGTGCTCCTGCTCCACCCGGTGCCGGTGGCTGATGTCGCGCGCCATGCCGGCGTAGCCGATCGTGGCGCCGTCGTCGTCCACGATGGGCGAGACGGATCGCGCCACCGTGAGCCGCCCGCCGTCGCGGCGCACGAAGGTCCACTGGCGCGCGTCGTCGCCGTCCTGCGCCGAGCGCAGGAGGGCCTGCAGCCCGTCGGCGACCCCCGCCACCCGCGCGAACTCGGCGAGCTCGGCGGGGTCGTGACCGAGCGTCAGGTCGTGGTGGCCGACCGCCTCCGCCGCGTCGTAGCCGAGCATCCGGCGGGCGCCCTCGCTCCACTCGACCAGGCGCCCGTCGGCGTCGGCGATCGCGACGGCGAGCCCGAGCGCCGCGCGCATCAGGCCGCTCAGGCGGTCGCCCGGCGGGGGCGCCCCCTTCAACTCGTGGTCACTGGTCGGACGGAATCCGCCACCGCCGCAGCCTTACGTTCCCGTGGCGTTCGCGCAACCATCCGACGACTGGACGTCGGTGCAGTCGTGACCGTCGGCGGTCTAGGCGCGCTCCTCCAACCAGCGCCGGAACGCCAGCATCTGGCGGCGCCAGAACCACCGCACCAGCGGCTTCATGAGGCGTGCGCCGCGGCCCTGAAACGTCTCCTCCATGCGGAAGACGCACCCGTCGCCGCGCGGCACGAAGCGGTACGTGTGGCGGCCGCCGATGCCGAGGCCCGACGCCGCGGTGGTGATCTCGCCGGGCGGGTCGACGACCACCAGCACCGCGTCGAACGTGCGCGGCCGGTGGCCCACCCGCAGCCGCGCCCCCACCGTCCACGGCTCGCCGGCGAGCCAGCGGGCGTCGGCGGAGCCCATCCAGTCCCAGCGCGGCCAGTCCTCGACGCGCGACCACGCCTCCCAGGCCCGCGCCGCGCTCACGGGCAGCGGCAGCTCGGCCGCGACGCGCAGCTCCGACACGGGGTCAGCCCCCGGTCAGCCGGGCGCGCTCCACCAGGCGCGCGGCCATGGCGCGCGTCGCCTCGTCGATCATCTCGCCGTCGAGCGAAGCCGCGCCGTCCCCGCGGGCGGCGGCCCGGGCGTGGGCCTGGAGCACGCGGCGGGCGCGGGCCAGCGCCGCCTCCGGCACCCCGTACACGTCGTTGAGCGGGCCGACCTGGCGGGGGTGGATGCTCCACTTGCCGTCATAGCCCAGGCCGCGTGAGCGGCGCGCCGACGCCACCAGCCCCTCCTCGTCGTCGAGCAGCGTCCACGGGCCGTCGACCGCCTGGATCCCCGCGGCCCGGGCGGCGACCACCACCCGGCCGAGGACGTGGTGCCAGCCGTCGCCGGGATAGTCCGGCACCGGCGCGCCGATCGCCGTGTGGGGCATGCCCAGGGAGGCGGCCATGTCGCCGGGGCCCACCACCAGCGCCTCGACGCGCGGCGCCGCCGCGATGGCCTCGGCGTTCACGAGCCCACGCGCGGTCTCGATCTGGGCCTCCAGGCCGATGCCGCCGGCGACCAGCCCGAGCTCCGCCTCGAGGGCGCCGAGCAGGTGGTCGGCGAAGTGGACGTGCCCGGCGTCGTCGACCTTCGGCAGCACCACCACCTGGATGGCGGCGCCCGCCGCCTCGACCAGGGCGACCAGGTCGCGGTGGCAGTGCGGCGAGTCGACGGCGTTCACGCGCACGGCGACGGTCGCGCCCCCGGCGCCGGCCCGGGCGGCGGCGGCGACGGCGGCGCGCGCAGGGGCCTTCGCGTCCTCGGCGACGGCGTCCTCCAGGTCCAGGATCACCTCGTCGGCGCCGAGGGCGGGGACCTTCGCCAGCATCCGCGGACTCGACCCCGGCACCACGTGGCAGCTGCGCCGCGGGCGATGGGGCCGGGCCACCCTCAGCGGCGCTTCTTGAGCATGCCGAAGATGCCGCGGACGATCTCGCGCGTCACCTGCTTGCCGATGCCCGAGTCGAGCAGGTCGCCCACCTGGTCGGCCATCGTCTCCGGGGGCCGTTCGCGCGGGGCGCTCCGGCGCCGCGGCGGGGGCGCCGGCGCGGGGTCGGGCGCGGGCGGCGCCGCGTCAGGCGGGGCGGCCGGGGTCTCGATGCGGGCGGCCAGCATCTCGGCGGCGCTCTCGCGGTCCAGGCGGTCGGCGTACCTGGGCCGCAGGGGGGAGGCGGCGATCGCGGCGGCCCGCTCCTGCGGCGTGAGCGGCGTCATGCGGGAGGCGGGCGGGAACAGCCGGGTCGCCGCGACGGGCGTCGGCACGCCGCGCGGGTCGAGCGCCGTGACCGCCGCCTCGCCGATGCCGAGCGACCCGAGCGTCTCGGCCAGCTCGTAGTGGGCCGTGACGGGGAACGTCTCGACGGCCGCCTTCAGGGCCCGGGCGTCCCTGGGGGTGAAGGCGCGGACGGCGTGCTGCACCCGGTGGCCGAGCTGCGCCAGCACCACGTCCGGCAGGTCCGTCGGCAGCTGGGTCACGAAGAACACGCCGACGCCCTTCGAGCGGATCAGCCGGACGGTCTGGGCGACGGCGTCGAGGAACGCGTCGGACGCGCCGTCGAACAGCAGGTGGGCCTCGTCGAAGAAGAACACCAGCGTCGGCTTCTCCGGGTCGCCCACCTCCGGCAGCGACTCGAACAGCTCGGCCAGCACCCACATCAGGAACGTGGAGAAGAGGGCCGGCCTGCGGGCCACGTCCACCAGGTTCAGCACCGACACGATCCCGCGGCCGTCGGGCGCGGTGCGCAGCAGGTCCGGCACCGCGAACGCCGGCTCGCCGAAGAACACGTCCCCGCCGTCCGCCTCGAGCTGCGACACCTTTCGCAGCAGCACCCCCGCGGTGGCGGTGGAGATGCCGCCGATGGCCTTCAGCTCGGCCTTGCCGTCGCCGGTGAGCCACGCGAGCGCCGCGCGCAGATCCTCCAGGTCGATGAGCGCGAGGCCCTTCCGGTCGCAGTACCGGAAGATCAGGCCCAGGCTCTCCTCCTGGGTGTCGTTGAGCTCCAGCACCTTCGCGAACAGCGTCGGCCCGAACTCGGTGACCGTCGCCCGCACCGCGACGCCGTCCTCGCCGGTCAGCGACAGCAGCTCCACCGGGCAGGCGGCGGGCGCCCACTCATAGGCCAGGTCCCGCGCGCGGCCGGTCAGCCTGTCGTCGGCGGCGCCGGCGGCGCCGATCCCGGCCAGGTCGCCCTTCATGTCCGCGGCGAAGACCGGGCACCCCGCGGCCGAGACCTGCTCGGCGATGAGCTGCAGCGTCCGCGTCTTCCCCGTGCCGGTGGCGCCGGCGATGAGGCCGTGGCGGTTGAGGAGGCCGATCGGGATGCCGACCTCCACGCCGGCGTCCGGCGCCGCGGGATCCTGGAACGGCCGGCCCAGGCGGACGGCCGGGACCCCGAACCCGTACCCCGCCGCCATCTCCTCGTGGAAGCCCGCCGCGTCGCCGTCGCCCATAGGCGGCGGACGCTACAGGGCGTCCCGGAGGCTAGGGCTTGCGGCGCTTCCTCCGGCCGGGGCCGCCGTTCTCGGGCCGGAGCGGGCACCCCGCGCACATCCGCTTGGAGTCGCAGCAGCGCTTCTTGATCTTGACCTTCTTCTTGGTCTTGATCTTGCCCTTGTCGGAGTGCTTGCCGGCGCCCAAAGCGCAGGGAGCATAGCGGCCGAACCCACGACGTGAGGTCCGTCCAATGTCCCGGATGCGGCGGTGCGTCTAGCCTGCGAGCCCGAGCAGCCACCCGGCGATCAGGATCAGCACGGCGAGCGCGCCGATCGCGAAGGGGTGGAGATGGTCCAGGAGGCGGTCCACGGGGGTCTCCCAGCGGGGATGGCGGATGGGTGATCCTTCGCCCCGGCGCTCGGCTACCCTCCCGCCCCGTGATCAAGTACATCGGCTCGAAGCGCGCGCTCGCGCCGCTGCTCGAGCGCGTCGCCCGGCGGCTGCAGGTGCGGTCGGTCTGCGACCTCTTCGCCGGCACCACACGCGCCGGGCAGGCGTTCCGGCGCGCCGGGTGCCGGGTCGTCTCCAACGACCTCGCGACCTACTCGGAGGCGTTCGGCCAGGCCTACATCGCCGCCGACGACCGCCTCGACCGGGCGGCGCTCGACCGCCACCTCGGCCGCCTGGCCGCGCTGCCGGGTGCGCCCGGCTACGTCGCCGACGTCTTCTGCGGGCAGGCCCGCTACTTCTCGCCCGAGAACGGGGCGCGCATCGACGCGATCCGCGCCGCCATCGACCTCATCCCCGCCGGCGAGCCCATGCGGGGCGCGCTGCTGACGAGCCTGGTCGAGGCCGCCGACCGGGTGGACTCGACGTGCGGGCTGCAGATGGCGTACCTCAAGCGCCCGGCGGCCCGGAGCCTGCGCCCCCTGGAGTTGCTGCCGCCCGACCCGGTCCCCGGGCCCGCGGGCGAGGTGGCGCGGATGGACGCCCGCGACCTGGCGGCGGCGCTCGACGGCGTGGACGCCGCCTACCTCGACCCGCCCTACAACCAGCACTCGTACTTCGCGAACTACCACGTGTGGGAGACCATCGTCCGCGGCGACCGGCCCGAGGCCTACGGCGTGGCGCGCAAGCGGATCGACTGCCGCGCGGTGCGCAGCCCGTTCAACAGCAGCCGCGCCGCGTGGGACGCCCTGGAGGCGCTCGTCGGCGCCCTGACGACGCCGTGGGTGATCCTCTCCGTCAACGATGAGGGGTTCCACGAGCCCGCCCACGTCGCCGAGCTGCTCGCCTCCCGCGGCCACGTGGCCGCGCTGGCGATCGACGTGCCCCGCTACGTGGGCGCCCGCATCGGCATCCACAACCCGGCGGGCCAGCGCGTGGGCCGCGTGTCGCATGTCCGGGCCACCGAGTGGCTCATGGTCTGCGGCCCCGACCGCGCCGCCGTCACGCGGGCGTTCGACGGCGCGACCCCGCGACCGCCGCGACGCCGTGCGGCTTCCGCAGCGGCGCGGGCAGGAAGCGGGCGCCCGGACCGCCGCTCCCCGCGGCGTCGTCCGGGTTCATGAGCGCGCACGCGCCGAGCGACAGGCAGCCGCAGCCGATGCACGAGGTCAGCCGGCCGCGCAGCGCCTCGAGGGCCTCGATCTGCTCGTCCAGCCGCGACCGCCACGACGCGGACAGCCGCGCCCAGTCGTCGGCGTTCGGCGAGCGCCCCTCGGGGAGGGTCGCGAGCGCCTCGCGGATCTCGTCGAGCGACAGCCCCACGTTCTGCGCCGCTCGGATGAACGCGACCCGCCGCAGCGCGCTGCGCGGGTAGCGCCGCTGGCCGCCGGGCGAGCGCACCGACGGCACCAGCCCCTCCCGGTCGTAGAAGCGCAGCGCCGACGCCGCGATCCCCGCGCGGCGGCTCACCGCCCCGATCGTCAGCAGGTCCCGTCCGTCCATCCGCCCCGCCTTGACATGAAGTTGACTTCAACTCCTACGGTACCAGCCAACCGATCTGGAGGTGGGGTCATGCGGGACCGGGTTGCGGTCATCACGGGGGCGTCGCGGGGACTGGGCCGGGCGCTCGCCGAGGAGCTGGACTGGCGCGGATGGCGCCTCGTCGTCGATGCCCGCGACGGGGCGCGGCTGCGCGCGGCGGTGGAGGCCCTTCCCCTCCCCCGCCGCGTGACGGCCATCGCCGGCGACGTCGCGGACGCGGCGCACCGGCGCGCGCTGGCGGACGCCGTCGGCGAGCTGGGGCGCCTCGACCTGCTGGTCAACAACGCCAGCGTCCTGGGCCCCACCCCGCGGCCCGGGCTGGCCGACCTGCCGCCCGAGGAGCTGACCCGGATCCTGGCGGTCGACGCCGTCGCCCCGCTCGCCCTGGCGCAGCGGCTGATGCCGATGCTCGAGGCGGCGGGCGGGCGGCTGGTCAACGTCACGTCCGACGCCGCCGTGGAGGCCTACGCGGGCTGGGGCGGCTACGGGGCGGCGAAGGCGGCCCTCGACCAGCTCTCGGCGGTCCTGGCGGTCGAGCACCCGCGGGTGGCCGTGTACGCGTTCGACCCGGGCGACATGGCGACCGCCATGATGCGCGAGGCGTACCCGGACGAGGACGTGTCCGGTCTGCCGACGCCGGAGACGGTGGTGCCGGCGATGATGCGCCTTGTCGACGGCGCGCTCCCGAGCGGCCGGTACCGCGCCGCCGACCTGCGGCCGGCCGCGGCCGCCACGGCGTGAGTAGCCCTATGTCAACCCTCCATCGCCGCGAGGCGCTGGAGGGCGCCGTGGCGCTCGGGGTCGTAGGGCGTCCGGTCCTGCCAGCAGCGCCAGATCACC
>DASSBX010000485.1:0-3197 GCA_035698305.1 Miltoncostaeaceae bacterium
GGGCGGGCGGCGGTCACGGCCAGGAGGGCTCCTCGGAGGGCGTCACCACCATCTCGCGCACCTCGCACCCGGCGGGCTGGCGCAGCGCGAACACGACCGCCGCCGCCACGTCCCGGGGCCGGTTGAGCCGGGCGTCCGGGCCCGGCTTGAACTGCTCGTCGCGGCCGTCGAAGAACGCCGTCTGCATGCCGCCCGGCACGAGCAGCGTCACCCCCACCCGCCCCTGCGTCTCGGCGGCCAGCGCGCGGGTGAACCCGACGACGCCGAACTTGCTGGCGCAGTAGGCCGTCGCCGCGGGGAGCGCCCGGAACCCCAGGGTGGAGGCGACGGTCACCACGCGGCCGCCCGTCGCGCTGAGGGCGGGGAGGGCCGCGCGCACCACGGCCGCGGTGCCGAGCAGGTTGACCATCACCACCCGGTCCCAGTCCTCGCGAGCCACGTCCAGGAGGTCGCCGCAGGCGTCGGTGCCGGCGGCGGTGACCACGCCGTCGAGCCGTCCGTGCCGGGCGACCACCGCCTCGACGGCCGCCGCGGCGGCGGCCGTGTCGGACAGGTCGACCCGCTCCGTCTCCCAGCGGCCCGCGTCGCGCAGGTCCATCACCACGGGACGCCCACCGCCGGCATCGACGGCCTCCGCCACCGCCGCCCCCAGCCCCGACGACCCGCCGGTCACCAGCACCACCCCCAGCTCATCGTCCGGCACGCGCGGCCACCTCCTCGATCAGGCGGGTCGTCGAGCGGCCCGCGACGTACGGCACGGTCGCCACCTCGCCGCCCAGGGCGCGGACCAGCGCGGCCTCGGGCAACTCGTCGGCGGCGTAGTCGGCCCCCTTCACCCACACGTCGGGGGCCAGGCGCGCCAGCGCCGCCTCCGGCGTGTCCTCGTCGAACAGCACCACCTCGTCGACGCAGCGCAGGGCCCGGAGCATCGCGGCGCGCTCGTCCTGGTGCATCACCGGGCGCCCGGGGCCCTTCAGCCGGCGCACCGAGGCGTCGGAGTTGAGCAGCACGACCAGCCGGTCGCCCAGCGCCCGGGCGGCGTGCAGCGTCGCGACGTGGCCCGCGTGGATCAGGTCGAAGCAGCCGCCGGTGGCGACGGTGCGCGCCCCCGCCGGCCGGCGCCCGGCGCCGCCGGCGGCCACGAAGCGCGACGCCGCCCCGGCGGCGGCGCGCACCGCCTCGCCCGCGGGCAGGCCCGCCGCCATCGCGGCGGCGGCCGCCGAGGCGAATCGGTCGCCCGCCCCGCACGGGTCGCCGGAGGCCGGCGTGACGGGCACGTGCACCGGCGCGGCGCCGTCGTCCACCAGCACCACCCCGACGGGCCCGACGGTGACCGCGACGGCCGCCGCGCCGCTCTCGGCGAGCAGGCGGCGGGCGGCGACCGCCGGTTCGTCCGCCCCGGTCATGCCCGTCGCCTCCGCCAGGTTGGGCGTGAGCAGGGCCGCGCCGGGCACCGGTGGGGCGCCGCGCGGATGCGGATCCCACACGAGCGGCCACGCGCCGGCGAGGGCGGACCGTACCTCCGGCGCGGCCGCGACGCCGCGGCCGTAGTCCGAGACCAGCACGGCGTCGGCCTCGCCCAGGGCGCGCAGCGCCTCCTCGTCGGGCGCACGGACGGCCGGCGGCCGGTCGCCGCGGTCGACCCGTGCCAGCACCCGTCCATCCGCCCTGATCCGCACCTTCTCGCCCGTGGCGCCACCGTCGCCGATGTCGATGACCGCCACCCCGCGGGCCGCCAGCAGCGCGGCCAGCGTCAGGCCGCCCGCGTCGGGGGCGAGCGCCGTGACCAGCGTCACGGCGTGTCCGTCGCCGGCGAGCAGCGTCGCGGCGAGCCCCGCGCCGCCGGCGCGCTCGCGGGTGACCGTTCCCTCGACCACCGGCGCGGGGGCGTCGGGGCACAGGCGCTCCGAGTGGCCGTCGACGTCCCGGTCCAGCAGCACGTCGCCGACGACGACGATCCGCGCCGTCATCGCACCGCCGCCAGGCGCGGCGCCGGCTCGAACGCCGCGTCCACCGCCGCGCACACCAGGTGGACCACCACCTGGTGCACCTCCTGGACCGTGGCCGTCGTGGGCGCCTGCACGGCCAGCGCGTCGTCGGCGGCCTCGGCGAGCGGGTTGGGGGCCGGGCCGGTCAGCGCCAGCGTCGTCATGCGGCAGCGGCGCGCCGCGTCGAGGGCCGCCACCAGGTTGGGGCTGCGGCCGGAGGTCGACAGCACCACCAGCACGTCGCCGGGCCGTCCGTGCGCGTGCACCTGGCGCGCGAATCCGGCGTCGGGGCCGTAGTCGTTGACGATGGCGGTGAAGCTCGACGTGTCGGCGTGCAGGGCGATCGCGCTCAGGGGCTGCCGTTCGTCCCGGTAGCGGCCCACCAGCTCCGCGGTGAGGTGCTGCGCGTGGGCGGCGCTGCCGCCGTTGCCGGCGACGAGCAGGCGGCCGCCGTCCCGCAGGCGCACCGCCAGGCGCGCCCCCCACGCCTCCACCTCCGGCATCCGCTCGCGCAGGGCATCGAGCGCGTCCTCGAGCGCGCGCACGTGCTGCTCGCCGGTCATCGCCGCACCTCCGTCGCCACGGCGCGCGACCCGGCGCCGCACAGGGCGTACGCGTCGAGGGTGCCCGCCGCGACCCGGTCCCAGGTGTAGCGGGCCCGGGCGCGGGCCACCCCGGCGCGGCCGAGCGCCTCGCGCCGCTGCGGATTGTCGAGCAGGCCGCGCACGGCGGCGGCGATCCGGCCGGGGTCGCGCGGCGGCACGTGGACGCCGGTGACGTCGTGTACGACGGTGTCGATCATCCCGCCCACCGACGACGCGACCACCGGCACACCGCACGCCATCGCCTCGAGCGGGACGATCCCGAACGGCTCGTACCACGGCGCGCACACCACGGCGAGCGCGGAGCGCATGAGCGGCGGCACGGCGCCGCGCTCCAGGCCGCCGCGCATGTCCACCCGGTCCGCCACGCCGAGCTCCTCGGCGATCCCCCGCAGCCGCATCGCCTCCGGGTCGTCGTCCAGGCGGGCCGCGGGCGGCCCGCCGGCGACCACGAGCTCCACGCCGGGCAGGTCCGGCAGCGCGCGGATCACGTCCGCCACGCCCTTGCGCTCCACCAGGCGGCCGACGCACACGATGCGCGGGCGGCGCGCCTCCTCCCGGGGCCCGTCCGGCGTGAAGCGCCGCACGTCGACGCCGCACGGCACCA
>DASSBX010000486.1:0-3968 GCA_035698305.1 Miltoncostaeaceae bacterium
CCGCGTCGTCCAGGGCCAGCCGCTCGGCGGCCAGCGCCTGGTCGAGCCCCTCCACCGGCACCGGGACCCCGATCTGGCGCTCGCCCGACCGCGTCGGCAGGCCCGGCCGCTGGGCGCGGCGCACGATGCGCTGCATCTCCGGGTAGCCGGAGTAGCCGAGGGCCTGCGCGAAGCGCACCACGGTGGCGGGGCTGCAGTGCGACAGCCGGGCCACCTCGTGGGCTGAGAGCAGCGGGATGTCGGCCAGGTGGTCGGCCAGGTAGCGGGCGAGGGACTGCTGGGCGGGGCTGAACCGCTCGTAGTCCCGCTTGAGGCGCTCGGCGAGCGCGTGGACATCTGGTGGCACGCGGCAACTGTTCGCCGTCGGCGCCCGGTCCCCTACCGGCGGCGCGCGGCGAGGGTGATCGCCGGCTGCGGGCCGGCGGCCATCGTGACCGACGCGATCCGGTCGACGCTCGCGCCGCGGAGCACCAGGTAGGCCACCCCGGCGCTCCTGGAGGGGACCCGCGCAGGCTCCGCCCGCAGGCGGGCGCGGGCCTGCCGGGCCGCCGGGCCGCGGACCCCCCGCAGCGCCTCCAGCGCCGGCGTGAGGGTCACGCCCCTCCCGCTCTCGAGGATCGCGATGAAGCGAGGTGCGTCGAAACCGGACGCGGTCTCGTTGACGATCGAGGCGATCCCGACGTCCGGCGCCTCGCCCCCCGCCCCGGCCTCGGACGCCAGGGCGCGCTCGACCGACCGCGACACCGGGTCGTCGCCGCGCATGTCGAGCGTCGCGCCGATCCCCCCCTCCGAGCCCACGAACCAGCCGGTGCCGCTCGGGGGCGGCGGCGCCGTCTCGGTCGGCGGCGCCCCGTCTCCGCAGCCGGCCACGGCGAGCAGCAGCGCGGCGAGCGCGGCGGCGGCCGCCCTCACCCGGCGCCGAGGCGGGCGAGCGGCCCGGCCAGCTCCTGGCGGTCGGTCAGCAGTCCCGCGGCCAGGTCGCCCTCGCGCTCCACCCGGCGGGCCACCACCCCCATCGTGAGCTCGCGTGGGTCGAGCCCCGGCAGCACCTCGTCCCAGCGCAGCGGCGTCGCGACGGGCGCGCCCGGCCGGGGCCGCACCGAGTAGACGCCCGCGATGCTGCGCCCCCGGCCGTTCTGGAGGTGGTCGAGGTACACCTTCGGGCCGCGCCGCTTCACCTCCCGCTCGACGGTCACCAGGTCGGGGCGCACGCGCACCAGGCCCTCGCTGACGACGCGCGCGAACAGGCGGACGTCGTCGAACGTGTGCCCCGGCGTGACCGGCACCAGGATGTGCATGCCGCTGGCGCCCGAGGTGCGGGGGTAGCCGCGCACGCCGATCGCCTCGAGCGCGTCGCGCACCATCAGCGCCGCCTCCACCACCCGGTCGAACGGCAGCCCGTCGGCGGGGTCGAGGTCGAACAGCACCCACACCGGCTCGTCGGGCGCCGATGCGGTGCTCTGCCACGGGTTGAGGTCGATGTTGCCGAGGTTCGCGAACCACAGCAGCCCCATCGGGTCGTCGATCAGGACGTAGCGGCTCGTCCTGTCGTCGTCGCGCCCGCTGCGCGACAGGTCGGCGGTGCGCATCCACGGCGGCGCGTCGTTGACGGTGTGCTGGAAGAAGAAGTCCTCCTCGATGCCGTTGGGGTAGCGCTTGTGGATCATCGGCCGGTCGGCGAGGTGCGGCACCAGCACCGGGGCCATGCGCAGGTAGTGGTCGAGCAGGTGCCCCTTGCGGATGCCCTCTGCCGGCCAGTAGGCCTTGTCGAGGTTCGTGAGCGTGACGCGGCGCTCGCCCTCCTGGACCGCCTGGTCCCCGGTCACCCTGGAGAACGGCCCGTCCGGCAGGTCGGGGCCCTCGTCCTCCTGGTCCGCGAGGCCGCGGAACACGGGGGCGCGCAGGCGGTTGTCGGGGGTGCGCTCCACGAAGCGCACCTCGGCCCGCAGCCCGGGCCGCACCCAGTGGGGCTTCTGCGGCGCCTTCGGCACGGCGTTGGCGAACGGCGACCGCGGCACCTCCATCGCGCTCAGCCGGTCCCAGAGGGCCCGCGACATCGGGCCCGTGAGGCCCGACCCGACATGCGACAGGTATGTCAGGCCGTCGTCGCCGGGCTCGCCCACCAGCAGCGCCCCGACCGTGCCGCGTCGCGAGCCCGCCCCCTCCGTGAACCCGCCGATCACGACCGTCATGTCGTGGCGCGCCTTGACCTTCACCCACTCCCGCACCCGGCGGCCGGGGCGGTAGGGCGCGTCGACGCGCTTGCACACGATCCCCTCGATCTCGTTCTCGCGCGCGGCGTCGAACAGCGCCTGGAGCCCCTCGGTGACGTGGTCGCTCAGCATCAGCGCGGGCGGCGCCTCGGGCGGGACGATCCCGGCCAGCAGCGCCCGCCGCTCCGCCCACGGCAGGTCGCAGATCCAGCGGCCGTCGAGGTACAGCAGGTCGAACGCGACGTAGGTGAACGGGCCGCGTCCGTTCTGCAGGGCGTTGAAGTCCGACCGGCCCCGGTCGTCCACCACCACGACCTCGCCGTCCAGCACCGCCTCCTGGCAGAGCAGGCGGCGACGCAGGTCGCCCAGCTCCGGGTAGGACGGCGTGAGGTCGCGCCCCGTCCGGGAGCGCAGCTCGGTGCCCTCGGAGGTGACGAGCGCCAGCGCCCGGTAGCCGTCCCACTTCAGCTCGGCGGCCCAGCCGTCGCCCCGGGGCACCTCGTCGGACGAGCCCGCCAGCATGGGGCGCAGGTCCCGGAACCGCGCGGCGGGGTCCTCAGGCCCGGGCGGCCCCTGGGCGGAGCGGAACACCAGCCACTCGTCCTTGCCGCCGCGCTCGCCCGTGCGGACCAGGTGGTAGTTGCCGCGGACGATGCCGCCATGGAGCACGAGCTTCCACTCGTCTCCGGTGCGCAGCTCCTCGTCGAACGTCCCGCTGTCCCAGATCGTCATGCGGCCCGCGCCGTACTGCCCCGCCGGGATCACGGCCTCGAAGTCGAGGTACTCCACCGGGTGGTCCTCGGTGCGGACCGCCAGGCGCTTCGGCCCCTCGCGCAACGGCAGGCCCTTCGGCACCGCCCAGGAGGCGAGGGCGCCGTCGACCTCCAGCCGCAGGTCGTAGTGGAGGGCGCGGGCGTCGTGGCGCTGCACCACGAACCGCGGCGCGTCGGGGGGCGCCACGCCCTCCGCCGGGGCGGGCTCCGGGGTGGCGCCGAAGTCCCGCCTGGCGCGGTACTCGCTGAGGTCACGCCTCGGCGTGGAAGGCCTCCAGGATGCCGTCCTGCCAGCGCGCCACCGCGGCGGGCGACTGGCCGTGGTGGGGCGGCGAGACCCACAGGCGGTCGGCCAGGCCCTCCCAGGCCCGCGCCTTGTCGCGCACCTGCGCGGGCGTGCCCGAGGCGGTGAACGCGTCGGCCATGTCCGGTCCCACGGCGTCGATGAGCCGATCCGTGTCGCCCGCCATGAAGGCCTCCCGGATCGGGCCGAGGCGGCCGGCGAAGCCGTGCTCGGAGAACATGCCCACGTAGGTCCGGACGCTGGCGTAGAACCCGACGGTGGCGGCCGCCGCCCGGCGGGCGCCCTCGGGGTCGTCGGCGCTGGCCGCGCAGATCACCGACCCGCCGACCTCGGGGAGGTCGCGGCCGGCGCGCTCCGCCCCGGCGCGCAGCTCGGGCAGCGTCGTGTCGCGCAGCCACCCGGGGCTGGTGACCGGGTGGTCGAGGAAGCCGTCCGCCACCTCGCCCGCCAGGCGTGTCATCCCGGGCAGCACCGCGGCGATCCACACGGGCACCTCGGGGCGCGGCGACCCGGTGGGGCGGCGCAGGCCGAGCACCTCGATGTCGTAGAGCCGCCCCGGGGCGCGGGCGTCGCGCCCCGAGGTGAGCGCCCGCATCAGCTCCCGGACGGCGGCGACCATCTCGCGCATCCGCCGCACGGGCGGCTCGTAGGGCGCGCCGTGCCACGACGTGTTGAGGC
>DASSBX010000487.1:0-4195 GCA_035698305.1 Miltoncostaeaceae bacterium
GATCCTCGACACGTACGAGGCGGGCGTCGCCCTGGTGGGCACCGAGGTCAAGAGCCTGCGGCTGGGGCGGGCGTCGCTCGTGGAGGCCTACGCCACCGTCGACGACGGCGAGGTGTGGCTGCGCGGGCTGCACATTCCCGAGTACGGCCGCGGCAGCTGGACCAACCACGCACCGCGGCGCACCCGCAAGCTGCTGCTGCACCGGCGGGAGATCGAGCGGATCGCCGCGGCGCTCAACGAGAAGGGGCTCGCGCTCGTCCCGCTGCGCCTCTACTTCAAGGAGGGGCGGGCGAAGATCGAGCTGGGCCTCGGGCGCGGCAAGACCCTCTACGACAAGCGCCGCACGATCGCGGAGCGCGACGCCAGGCGCGAGGCCGACCGCGCCATCAAGGCGGTCCGCAGGCGCTGACGGCGCGGCCCGGCCGTCGTCCTACCGCACCAGCTGGATGTTCGAGATGCGGAGCGTGACCTTCAGGTCGTGGCCGCCGCGCCACGGCTTCGGGACGCCGCTCTGGATGCCGAAGCGCAGGTAGTTCACGCGCTTCAGGCCGCGCAGGCCGCGCAGGGGCAGGCGCACGAGCTGCGTCCGGTTGCCCACCGCCACCTTCGTGGCGTTCCGGAAGCTCCCGCCGGGGGTCACGATCAGGTGGAACGCCTGGTCGGCCGGCGGGCGCCTGAGGATCGTCGCGGTGAACTCCAGGTAGCGGTGGCGGGACCAGTTCCGCAGCGCCTTCGTGTTCCTCGCCGCCCGACGGCCGGTGGGGTAGCGGGCGTCCACCGACGGCGACACGCCGCCGCGGTAGACCACCTCGTCGCCGTTGGCGCGGTAGCGGCGGCCGAGGGTCATCGTGACCGTCTGGCCCTTCGTGCGGGCCTTCGCCGGGGCGATCCGGGCGGCGAAGCGGGTGAGGCCGCCCCGCCGGATCACCGGCTCCGCCGGCCACAGCGGCATCGGCGGCGTGACCACCTGGATCGTGCCCGCCCGCGCGAGGGTGGCGTCGTCGATGCCGACCTCCGTGCGGTCGACCGCGCCCACCGGGTCGCGGCTCACCACCAGGGTGCCCGCCGTCGGGCTCACCCCGGGGAGCGTCCAGCGGCCCTTCGCGTCGGTGACCGTCGAGAACGCCCCGAACCGCACGACGGCCCCGTGCACCGGCTTGCCGGCGTTCGCGAACGCCCGCTTCGGCGCCTTCGACCGGACCGCCGGGACCTTCGAGAACGACACCCGCCCCTGCAGCGCCGGCAGCGGCGCCGACGCCAGCCGCGCCAGCACGGCCCGGCGCGCGCCGTCCACCGCGGCGGGGTCGGTCTCGACCACGGGGAGGTACGAGGGGCGCCCGTCGTCCTTGCAGCCGACGGCCTTCCCGCCGTCGCTGCGGCCCGTGTACGGCGTGCTCACGCCGTCCATCACGCGGGCGTACAGCGCGGGGTCGACCGCCTTCAGCTGGGCGAGCAGGCTGTGGTCCTCCGCCCCGTCGCGCAGGGCCTCCAGGCGGAGCGAGCCGATCGCGGGGTCGGACGGGTCGCCCGTCGGGTAGAGCAGGCTCGCCTCGCCGTTGCCGCCGATCGCCCCGCCGCGCCCGCACGTGTCCGGCGCCTTGGTGTGGCTGAGGTACCACGGGTCGGCCCACGGGCTGCGGTACGCGTCGCCGCCCCAGTTGTTCAGGCCCCAGTAGAAGAAGCCCTGCACGCCCTCCTTCGCCGCCAGCCAGCCCATGACGCGCGGCTCGGTGGTGGGCTTGTCGATCAGGACGTTCGGCGTGTAGCGCTGGGTGTCGCTGCCGTACGTGTACCACCACACCCGCTTGCCGGCGGCGCGCACCTTCGCGACGCCCCTCGGCACCTTGAACAGGTCCCAGATCGGGGGCGCCCAGATGTCCACCGACCGTCCGATCGCGGCGAGCGCCTGCGGGTGGGGGGCCTCCGTCGCGAGCACCGGGATGCGCGGGCTCGCCGAGGCCAGCTGCGCCGCCGCCCGGTTCAGGTGGGCGTAGGTCCTCGGGTTGGGCTCGTCGACCGGCAGGGCGAACGTGCGGCCCGCCATCGGCGCGAACGCCGCGCCGAAGTCGCGGGCCGCCTGGCGTCGCTTCGCGTCGGCCGAGAACGCGCGGTCGTCACCACCCGCCTGCGGGAAGTTCGGCAGGAACGGCACCTCCACGGCGGAGAAGCCCATCGCGGCGAACCGCTGCAGGTTGGTCTGCCGCCGGGTGCCGAACGGGCTGTCGGAGTAGTCCAGGGCCCACGTCGCCGCGTCGACCTTCGGGGCGGTGTGCGGCGGCTTGCCGGGGCTCACCCCGTGGGCGCGCAGCAGCGGCAGCAGCCGGTTCGCGACCCCCTCCACGAACCGCGGGTCGTCCTCCGGCACGCCGGACGCCCTCGCCAGCTGGAGCTGGTTGAGCCGCGCCACCATGGCGTAGCCGTCGCGGCTCGCGGTGACCGGCGCCACCTCCACCGCCAGCGGCATCGTCCCGGCGGGGCCCAGGTCCACCGTGCCGGCGTACCGGCCGGCGGGCGCGGAGGCGGGCACGTGGACCAGCGCGTAGACGCTGGTGGTCTCCCCGGCGGGGACGTCGAGCGGCCCGGTGACGGGCTGGAGCGGGTCGGGGTAGCGCCCGTCGCCCTCGAGGCGGTCGACGCCGGTGGAGGGCCTGGAGAGCCGCACGTAGCCGACCCGGTACAGCTGGACGGCCGACGCCGGGATCGTGGCCGGGCCGGTCAGGTCGCTCGCCCTCGGCGCGACGCGCAGCGGCGCGTCGGAGCGGATCACGAGCTGGACGCCCTCGTACTCGTCGCGGGCGGCGACCACCACCGGCGACGTGACCGCGTCGGCGGGCCTCGTCGTCGCCGGGAAGACCTTCTCGCCGGGGGTCGCCGACCAGGTCTCGACGGCGGCGGAGGCGGCTGCGGGGGCGATGGCCCCCGCCGCGAGGGCCGCGGCGAGCCAAGCGAGGGGAGTGCGGCGCACGGAGTTCCTTTCCGATGAGGCGTCCCCTCCTCATCGACCCCGGGCGCCCGCGGTTGAGGGCACCCGGGAGGAACGTCCATGCCCCGGTTACCGCACAAGCCGGCCGTTCACCGTCTTCACGACCTTCCCCCTGACGCGGACCGTGATGCGGAACGGGCCCTTCACGAGCTTACGGCTGCGGAACGTGACCTTCACCGGGCCCGGCGCCTTCATGCGTGTCCGCTTGCGCAGCGAGACCGTCGGCCTGCGCTTCGGCCCCTGCTGGAATCGCACGACCGCGGGCCCGGCGACGTTGGATCCGATCAGCACCGGCACGCCGCCCGCCCGCGCCGTCGCGACCGGCAGGCCCTTCGGCAGGATCGTGGTGATCTTGCGCTTCGCGCGCGCTCCGCCGCCGCCGGCGGTCCGGCCGCCGCCGGTCGGCGCGACGACCGTGAGCGTGCCGACCCCCGTGCGCAGGAGGGTGCCTGCGACGGCGGCCGTGAACGTGATGTCGCAGACGCCGGGTGCGGCGTTCGCAGGGATCCCGACGGCGACGGTCGCGACGCTGTCCCCGTTCAGAGGCGGCTGCGGCACGGCCTCGGGCGTGACCGCCAGGGTCGCCCCGGGGAGCGTCGACGTCGCCCTCGTGGCCGCGGGCGTGGTCGTGAACGGCACGTTTCCGCTGCGGAGGATGAACGGCATCGAGACCAGGCTGCCCGGCGCGCCGGTGGCGTGGGCGCCCGAGGTGACGATCCCGTAGTCGCTCGCCCCGGAGGTCACGTCGACCTGGGAGTCCATGCAGTAGGTCCACCCCACGTTCGTGGGGTTCGGGTCGGTGGAGTCCTCCTTGGCGGTGGTCAGGGAGTCGCCGCACACGACCGGCCGGGCCGCCGTCGCGGTCGCGGTGACGTTGCGGATGCCGACCACCCAGTTCGAGGTGATCGTCGCGGCGGCGTACGGCGAGCCGTCGGGGGCGTGGGGAAGCTGCCACGCCGCCTGCAGGTACACGTTCTGCGCAGGCGCTCGAGGGGTCCGCGTCGTTGTCGTTCAGCGACGGCGAGGCCCAGCCCACCCACCTGCGCCCGGCGGGCGCCGGCTGCAGCCGCTGCAGCTCGGCGGCGTAGCCGGGGCTGGACGCGAACGAGATCGACCCGGGCGCCGCCGAGGTGAGCGTGTCGGGCGCCCCGACGCCGGCGGGGATCTGGGCGCCCACCAGCAACTGCCGGAACCCGGTGGTCGCGTCGAGGC
>DASSBX010000488.1:0-8014 GCA_035698305.1 Miltoncostaeaceae bacterium
GCAGACCCTCCAGCGACCGCCCCCGGCGCTGCGAGCCGATGCCGTGGACCACCAGCAGCCCGATCGGGTCCGCCATGGCGCGAGTCTCCACCGGGCGGGCGCGGGCGTCCAGCCGGCGTCCGCTCAGCCCCCCAGGGCGTCGCGCCGCCGCGCCAGCTCGGCCCGCTCGACGGCGTTGCCGCCCAGCGCGATCGCGCGGTCGTAGGCGGCACGCGCGCCGGCGCGGTCGCCGGCGCGGCGCAGCAGGTCGGCGTGGGCGGCGTGCAACGGCGGATAGGCCCCGAGCCGCGGCTCGTCCAGCAGGGGCCCGAGCAGCGCCAGCCCCGCCTGGGGGCCCTCGGCGAAGCCGACCGCCACCGCCCGGTTGAGCTCCACGACCGGGGAGGGCGCCAGGCGGCCCAGCGCGCCGTACAGGTCGGCGATGGCCGCCCAGTCGACCGCGTCCTCCGAGGGCGCGTCGACGTGGAGCGCCGCGATCGCCGCCTGCACCTGGAACGGCCCGGGGCGGCGCAGCGCCATGGCGGCGTCGAGCGCGGCGAGCCCCTCGTCGATGCGGTCCCGGTCCCAGCGGTCTCGGTCCTGGCGGTCGAGCGGGACGAAGCGGTCGTCCCCGTCGCGCCGGGCGGCCCGCCGGGCGTCGTGCAGCAGCATCAGCGCCAGCAGCCCGCGCGCCTCCGCGTCGTCGGGCATCAGCGCGCACACCAGGCGCCCGAGGCGGATCGCCTCGTCGCACAGCCCCTCCCGCAGCAGGTCGTCGCCGGCGGTGGCGCCGTACCCCTCGTTGAACACGAGGTACAGCACCCGCAGGACGTCGGCGGTGCGGTCCGGCAGCTCCTCGTCGGGCGGCACGCGGTAGGGGATGCCCGCCTCGGCGATCTTGCGCTTGGCGCGCACGATCCGCTGCGCCACCGCCGGCTCGGCCACCAGGAACGCCCGCGCGATCTCGGCGGTGGTGAGCCCGCCGAGCGACCGCAACGTCAGCGCCACCCGGGCCTGCGGGGCCAGGGCGGGGTGGCAGCAGGTGAAGATGAGCCGCAGGCGGTCGTCGCGGATCATCGAGGCCTCCTCCTCGTCCGGGTGCTCCTGGGCGTCCAGGCGCATGAGCTCGGCCAGGCGCTCGGCGCGGCCGGCCGCGGCGCGCTCGCGCCGCAGCCGGTCGATGGCCTTGCGCTGCGCCGTCGTCGTGATCCAGGCGGCCGGGTTCGCCGGCACGCCGTCGGACGGCCACGACGCGGCGGCGGCCGCGAACGCGTCCTGCACGGCGTCCTCGGCCATGCCGAAGTCGCCGAGCCGGCGGATCAGGGTGGCCAGCACCGCGCCGCGTTCCTCGCGGAAGACGCGCTCGACGGCCGCCGCCGGGGCGGTCACGACCCGCCCTGCCCCCAGACGGGCCGCACCTCCACCGACCCGTACTCGGCGCTCGGGATCCGCCCCGCCCACGACAGGGCGACGTCGAGGTCGGGCGCGTCGATCAGGAAGAAGCCGGCCAGGTACTCCTTGGTCTCGGCGAACGGGCCGTCGGTGACCTCGGTGGCGCCGCCGCGGACGCGGACGGTGGTGGCCGCGTCGGTTCCGGCGAGGCCCTCGTTGGCCACCAGCAGGCCGGCGTCGGTGAGGTCGGCGAGGAAGCCCTGCCAGCGCGCCTGGGCCGCGGCCCACTCGTCCTGGCCGGCGGGCGCGCCGGTGCCGTCGGCGGGCTGGTACATCAGGAGGGTGTAGCGGGGCATGGGGGCTCCTCGTCTCGTCTGGGGCCGCTCGGGTGCGGCGTCACCCGGGACGACGCCGCAGGGTGGCCGGAATCGACAGACTGGGTGAAATCTTCTTCACCGGGGGGCGGGATGCGGCTGGAGGGCAGGGTCATCGTGGTCACGGGCGGCTCGCAGGGGATCGGCGAGGCGCTGGCGCGACGGTACGCCCGCGAGGGCGCCGGTGTGGCGATCCTGAACCGGACCGCCAGTGCGGGCGCGGCGGTCGTCGACGCGATCGTCGCCGACGGCGGCCGCGCCGTCGCCGTCCCCTGTGACGTCTCCGACGTCGACGCCCTGCCGGCGGCCGTGGAGGCCGTCCACGACGCGCTCGGCCGCATCGACGTGCTGGTCAACAACGCCGGCGCGTTCGTGATGTCGCCGCTCGGCGGCAGCGACGAGGCCGGCTTCGACCTGATGATCGGCGCGAACCTGAAGGGCCCGTTCTTCCTCACCCAGGCGGTGCTGCCCGACTTCGAGGCCGCCGGGCGCGGCAAGGTCATCAACATCGGCTCCATCTTCGGCAACGACGGCTTCCCCGAGTCGTCGGTCTACTGCGCCACCAAGTCGGCGATCCACATGTTCACGAAGGTGTGGGCGCTCGACCTCCGCGACCGCAACGTCCAGGTCAACGCCATCGCGCCGGGGTTCATCGAGACGCCGCTCAACGCCGGCTTCCGCGCGAACAACGCCGACTACCGCCGCCGGGCGGACGAGCGGTTCGGGGGTCCCGGCGTCTGGATGCAGGCCGAGGAGCTCACCGGCGCCGCCGTGTTCCTGGCGTCGGAGGACGCCGACTCGGTGACCGGCGCCACCCTCTACGTCGACCGGGGCTGGTCCGCCTACTGAGCGCGGGACTCCAGCATCGCCTCGGCGTCGTCCTGGTGGGCGTGGCGCGCCCAGTCGGCGGGCGTCCCGCCGTGGCGGAGGTCGCGGACCGCCGGGTCGGCGCCCGCCGCCAGCAGGGCGGCGATCACGCCGGTCTGGCCGTCGCCCGCGGCGAGGTGCAGCGGCGTGACGCCCTCGCCGTGGTCGGGGCCGCCGAACGTGGTGCGCCCCGACGGATCGACGCCCAGGTCGAGCAACCGGCGCACCGCGCCGGTGCGGCCCAGCGCGGCCGCCCACGCCAGCGGGGTGCCGCGGTAGACGTCGCGGCCGGGGTCGGCGCCGAGCGCCACGAGCGCATCGATCGCGTCGGGCTGGTCGGAGCGGGCCGCCCACGCCACCGCCTCGTCGCGGACCTCCGCGGGATCGTCGGAGGGGCGCCACGCCGGGAAGCCCCCGTGGGGGCGGTAGAAGCCCCGCCCCGCCCCGGCCGCGGGGGTCCCGTCGAGCTCGCGGACGAGGTCGATCATGCCGAGGCCCGCGGCGACGCGCAGGTTGCCGGGCGCGACCCCCACCTGCTCCACGACCGGCGGCGGCACCGGGTGCCCCCAGAACAGCGCCATCACCAGCGGCGTCCCGCCGTCGCCCCGGGCGGACGCCGCGGGCGGCGCCCCGGCGGCGAGCAGCATCCCGGCCAGGTCCGGCCGGCCCATGTACGCCGCCTGGTGCAGGGGCGCCCAGCCGTGGACGTTGCCGCGCCCCGGGTCGGCGCCGGCCGCGAGCAGCAGGCCCACCGACCGCGGGTCGCCCTGGGCGGTCGCGATGCCGAGCAGGTGGTTGCCGTTGGTGCCGCGCAGCGAGACCAGCCCCGGGGAGGCGGCGAGCAGCTCGCCGAGCACCTCCGGGCGGCGGTTCTCGATGGCGTGGAACGCCTGCACGAACGGGTCGTCGGGGTCGACGACCGGGGTGGCCGGGGACAGCATCGCCGCCCAGCTCGGGAACCCGTGGGCGCGGGCCATCGCCGTCCGCGCTCCCTCCAGCGTGGCCGGCGCGTCCCACCGGCGCAGCCACGCGACGGCCGTCGGCGTGCCGTCCCGGACCGACGCGAGCAGCCCCACGGCCCGGTCCGCGAAGTAGTCGGCGCCGTCCCGGTACGCGCGCTCCCTGGCGTTGTCGCCGGTCCCCATCGCCGTGAACCTATCCCGGCGGCCGGCGTTCACGCGCCCCCGGCGCCGGGTACGGGCCGCACATGACCCTCTCCGCCGTCGTCGTGAACTGCACGCTCAAGCCCAGCCCGGCCGAGTCGAACACCGAGGCCCTCGCCGGCGTGGTGGTCGAGGCCCTGGAGGAGCGGGGCGTGGCGGTGGAGGTCCACCGCGCCCTCGACTTCGACATCCGGCCGGGGGTGACGTCCGACGAGGGCGACGGCGACGAGTGGCCGCGCCTGCGCGAGCGCATCGCGGCGGCCGA
This sequence comes from Miltoncostaeaceae bacterium, assembly GCA_035698305.1. Taxonomy (GTDB): domain Bacteria; phylum Actinomycetota; class Thermoleophilia; order Miltoncostaeales; family Miltoncostaeaceae; genus Miltoncostaea. The sequence goes on from DASSBX010000488.1 coordinate 4,041, forward strand.
CATCCTGGTGATCGCGACCCCCACCTGGCTGGGGCAGCCGTCCAGCGTCGCCAAGCGGGTGCTGGAGCGGATGGACGCGATGATCTCGGAGACCGATGACGAGGGTCGGCCGCTCGCCTACGGCAAGGTCGGCGGCATCGTGGTGACCGGCAACGAGGACGGCGCCCACCACGTGATCGCCGAGGTCGCCCAGTCGCTCATCGACATCGGCTTCACCGTCCCCGGCCAGGCGTGGACCTACTGGAACATGGGCCCCGGGCCCGGCCCGAGCTACCTGGAGAGCACCCACAAGCACGAGTGGTCGCGCAGCACCGGCCGCACCGCCGCGGCGAACCTGCATGCGGTGGCGCAGGCGCTGGCCGGCAGCCCCCTGCCGGTCCCCGAGAGCGGCTGACCCCCCGGGCGCACACGCTGGGGGTCGGCGACCGCCGCGACCGGTGAGGCGGCGTCAGCCGAGGACGCGGGCCAGCCAGTCGAACACGCGGGCGTCCCGCTGGGCGGACGCGAGGGGCTCGCAGTGGCGGCCGGCGCCGGTGGCGTCGGTGAACCGCACCAGCTCCCGCTCGCCGGGCAGCATGTCGTACAGGCGGCGCGACTGGCCGGGCCAGAACTGCTCGCCGTCGGGGTCGGTGATGAGGAACGGCGTGGTGATGTGCTCGACCTCGTCGCCCAGGCGGTAGGCCGACACGGCGTCGTAGAGCGCGTACTGGGTCGACCACGGCGGCGGCGAAGCGGTGCTCGAACGCCAGCGCGCGGGGCACCCAGAAGCCCGCCTGGCTCACGCCGATGACCGCCATGCGGTCGGCGTCGACGTCGTCGCGGGCGACCATCGCGTCCACCACCGGGTCAGGACGGCCTCCCAGTCGGCGCGGTCATCGCCACCAGCGGCCGGCGCTCGCCCGGGGCCGCGTCCGGCGCGCGGAAGACCCAGGCCGGCAGGGTCGTGTCCTCGTCGCGGACGGTCATGCGCTCGCCCGGCACGGGCATCAGGTCGACCACCCGCTCCCAGCAGGCGCGCTGGCGCTTCCAGATGTCCAGCCGCTGCGGAGCGTAGGTGCGTGAGTGATCCACCAGGTCGAGCGCGGTGGAGTAGTAGGTCGCGGCGCGGAGCAGGTGGGCGAGGGCGCTCACGCCGTTCCCCGCCGTCTCGGCGTCGGCGCGCACGGCGTCGGCGGTGGCGGTCCACTCCCGCACCCACGCGTCGGCGTCCTTGTCGTGGATCCGGCCGGCGGTGGCGAGGACCTCGCCCACGTCGGAGCCGCCGCGGTTGGCCGCCCCCAGGGCGATCTCGAAGCCGACCTGGAGGTCGTCGTGCTTGAACGCCCGCTGCTTGGGGCCGCCTCCTCGATCCGACGTCCTCGGGCCGCACCCTCCGCCCGCACGCCCCCCGGGTCGTCAGTATCCGTCACTGCACCTGCGCGGCACCCGCCACGGAGCGCCCCGGCGCCAGCGGCAGGCGGACCACCGCGCGCAGCCCGCCGCCGTCGGCCTGCTGCAGCCGGACGGTCCCGCCGTCGGCCTCCACCAGGCGCTTCACGATCGCGAGGCCCAGCCCCGAGCCGCGCCGGTCGTCGCGCCCGCGCCAGAAGCGGTCGAAGGCGCGGTCGCGCGACTCGGCGTCCATCCCCGGCCCCGCGTCCGTCACGGTCACCTCGGCGCCGCCGTCGCGCCCCTCGGCGGCCAGCGCCACCGCGCTGCCGGACGGCGCGGCCGCGATGGCGTTGGCCAGCAGGTTGTCGATCACCTGCTCCAGCGCCCCGTCCGACAGCTCGCACCGGATCCCCGGGGCGGCCGACACCGTCAGTTCCACGCCGGCCTCCTCCGCGGCGGCGCGCCAGGCCTCGCCCCGGGCCTCGAGCAGCGGCGCCAGCTCGTGGATGGCCCGGTCGGGCGCGCGGCGGTCGGCGCGCGCCAGCGCCAGCAGGCCGTTGACGAGCCGCGACAGGCGGTCGACCTCCGCGAGGGCGCCGTCCAGGTCGGCCTCCATCTGCGGACCGGCGTCGTAGCGCAGGTTGTCGATCCGCAGCCGCAGTGCGGTGAGCGGGCTGCGCAGCTGGTGGGACGCGTCGGCCACGAACTGCTCCTGGTTGCCCACCAGCACGTCGAGCCGCGCGACCATGTCGTTGAACGCGCGCGCCACCTCGCGCACCTCCTCGGGGCCGCGGGCGGCGTCGGCGCGGACGGCGAGGTCGCCGGTCTCGGCGGCCCGGGTGGCGTCGCGGAGGTCGGTGAGGGGACGGCTGACCCAGCGCGCCAGCCACATCCCGGCGATCGCCACGACCGACAGCACGATCAGCGCGATCGACCCGAGCACCAGCCAGTAGTTGCGGATCAGGGCGTCGACCCGCGACGTCGGGACGCTGGCGCGCACCGCCCCGAAGATGCGCCCCCCCGACGCCACCGGCACGGCGACGTAGAGCAGGGTCTCGTCGAGGGTGTCGGAGCGGCGGGTGCCGGTGGCGACGGCGCCGCCCAGCGCGGTGGCGACCTCGGGGCGGGTGGAGAAGTCGCGGCCCAGCTCGCGCGCGGTGTCGGAGTCGGCCAGCAGGCGCCCGTCGGCGCCCACGACCACTACGCGCGCGCCGGTGTCGGCGGCGTAGCGGTCCAGGATGCCGTCCAGCGCGGCGTCGCCCGGACGCGCGCCCGCCTGCACCCGGTCCTCCACCAGCCCCGCCAGGGCGACGGCGTCGCGCTCGACCCGCACCTGCAGGTCGCGCCGCTGGTTGCGCTCGTTCACGATCCCCAGCGGCACCTCCAGCGCGACCAGCACCACCAGCGCCAGCACGAGGTAGGTGGCGACGAGCCGGCGTGTCACGGCGACCGCAGGCGGAACCCGACGCCCCGGACGGTCTCGATCCAGCCGGGGTCGCCGAGCTTGCGCCGCAGGGCGGACACGTGGACGTCGATCGTCTTGGTGGGCCCGTACCAGCGGGTGCCCCAGACGTCCTCGAGCAGGGTCCGCCGCTCCACCACGGCGCCCGGGTCGGCGGCCAGGGCCACCAGCACCCCGTACTCCTTCGGCGTGAGCGGCAGCTCCCGGCCGTCCAGGGTCACCGCCCGCCGCCGCCGGTCGACGGCGAGCGGGCCAACCCGCGTGACCGGGTCGGGGTCGGGGGCGCCGCCCGCCCGCCGCATCACGGCGTGGATGCGGGCGACCAGCTCACGGAGCCCGAACGGCTTGACCACGTAGTCGTCGGCCCCCAGCTCCAGGCCGATCACGCGGTCGACCTCCTCGCCCTTCGCGGTGACCATGATGATCGGGACGCGCGAGCGCGCGCGCATCTCGCGGGCCACGGCGTAGCCGTCGGTGTCGGGCAGGCGCAGGTCCAGCAGCACCAGGTCGTGCTCCGGCGCCGCCAGGGCGTCCGCGCCGGTCGCGACCCGGTCGACGTCGAAGCCCTCCCGCCGCAGACCCGCGACGAGCGGCTCGGCGATGCCGTCGTCGTCCTCGACCACCAGCAGGCGCATGGCCGCATCATGCCCCGTCCGGGGCCGCACGCCAGCCGTCCTACCGTTCCCTTACCGGGCCCTGGACGACCCTTGGGCGCGCCGGGGACGACCCCGAACGACACCACCCCTAGCGTCGGAGCCGACCGTCCAGACGAATGGGGAGGGCAACCATGAAGGGGCTGATCGTGGCCGGCGTGGCCGGCATCGCGGGGGTCGCCGGCGTGGTGGGGTTGAGCAGCGCGGCGACCGGTGGAGGCGGGGACGCGGCGCCCGCGGCGCCCGTCCCTGCGCTGACGCGGGCGGCGACCGCGACGACCCCGTCGCTCGACGACCGGATGGCGGACGTGCGGCGCGCCGAGCGCGCGGCCGACCGGGCGCTCGCCCGCACAGCACCGGCCACGGCGCCGCGGCGCTCGACCGACGACGACGGCACGCTCGACCAGGGGCCGGGCGACCGTGACCCCGTGACCGGCGTCGTCATCGACGATGATGACGACCGCTTCGACCGGGACGACCGGGACGAC
>DASSBX010000489.1:0-7486 GCA_035698305.1 Miltoncostaeaceae bacterium
GCCGCCGAGGGGCTGACCGAGCGGCGCGAGGCGCACGAGGCGGCCGAGCGCGCCCGGGCCGCCGCCGAGGAGGCGGCGCGGCGGCTCCGGGCGGAGCTGCAGGAGGCCGAGGCGTCGCTGCGCCGGCGCGAGGCCGACGCCCGGGCGGCCCGCCGCGCCGCCGAGGCGGCGGAGCGGGCGTCCGCCGACGCGGAACGGCTGCTGGCCGACGCCGAGGCCGTCCGCGAACGCGCCGAGGCGGAGGACGACTAGCCCGCCGCCCCGGCGAGGGGCAGCGCGATGCGGAAGGTGGCGCCCCGGCCGGGCGCCGACTCGACCTCAACGCCGCCGCCGTGGGCCTCCGCCACCGCCGCCACGATCGACAGGCCCAGGCCGGTGCCGCCGCTCGCGCGTGCGCGGGACGGGTCGGCGCGGAAGAAGCGCTCGAACACCCGCTCGGCGTCCCCGGGCGCCAGGCCGGGGCCGCGGTCGGCAACCTCCAGCACGCCCAGGCCGTCGCGGACGCCCACCCGGACGGTCACCGGCGTCCCCGGCGGCGTGTGGACCCGCGCGTTGGCGATGAGGTTGCCCACCACCTGGCGCAGCGCCGGGTCGTCGCCGGCCACCACGACCGCCCCGTCCGCCTCCAGGGTGATCGGGCGTCCGGGGTCGACGACGCGGGCGTCGCCCACGAGGTCGCGGGCGAGCGGCACCAGGTCGACCGGCTCGCGCCGCAGCTCGCGGCCCTGGTCGAGGCGTGCGAGCATCAGCAGATCGTCGACCAGCACGCCCATGCGGGTCGCCTCCGCCTCGATCCGCGCCATCGCCACGTGCAGGTCGCCGGGGTTGCCCGCCGCCCCGCGGCGGAACAGCTCCGCGTAGCCTCGGACGGAGGTGAGCGGGGTCTGGAGCTCGTGGGAGGCGTCGGCCACGAAGCGGCGCAGGCGCGCCTCCGACGCCCGCCGCTCCTCGAACGCGGCCTGGAGCCGGTCGAGCATCGCGTTCAGGGTGCGGGCGAGCCGCCCCACCTCGGTGCGCCCGTCGGCCTCGGGGATGCGCTGGTCCAGGTCGTCGCCGGCGGCGATCTGCTCGGCGGTTGCCTCGATCCGCTCCAGCGGCCGCAGCCCGAGCCGCACCAGCCACCAGGCGGCGAGCGCGAGCGCCCCCAGCACGGCGGCGCCGACCGCCGCCTCGATCAGGGTGAGGCGGTGGAGGGTGGAGTCGACGTCGTCGAGGGGGAGGGCGACGACGAGGGTGGCGCCGGCGGGCGTCTGCAGGCCCGGGAGCGGACCCCGCAGCACGTCGCTCACGGCCACGGACAGCAGGCGGTGGTCGCCGGGCGCCCCGGCGAGGTCCGCCGTCGAGAACCCGGCGGGCACCCGGTCGGGGAGCTGGAGGGCCGCGCCTCCGCCGAGGCGGTCGGCATACCGGATGGCGGTCCCGTCGGGCGCGCGGAGCTCGGCGGCGGCGTCGTTCGGCAGCCCCCGCCGCCCGCGGGGGCCGCCGCCGAAGACGTCACCGGGCCGGGTCAGCTGCGCCAGCGCCGGGCCGGCGGCCTCGGTGAGGTCCCGGTCGACGCGGTCGACCAGGAAGTCGTGGAGCGACCGGTTGACCGCCCAGCCGGAGACCGCGAGCCCCACGGCGACCATGGCGAGCGTGATGATCAGCAGCCGCGCGCGGAGCGACGCCGGCCGGAGCATCACCGCCGTCGCAGCGAGTAGCCGAAGCCGCGGACCGTCTGGATCAGCGGCTCGCCCTCGCGGTCCACCTTCTTGCGGAGGTAGCTGATGTAGGTCTCCACCACGTTCGAGTCGCCCCCGAAGTCGTAGTTCCACACGTGGTCGAGGATCTGCGCCTTGCTCAGCACCCGGCCGGCGTTGGCGAGCAGGTAGCGCAGCAGGCCGAACTCGGTGGGTGTCAGGTCGATCCGGCGGCCGCCGCGTCGCACCTCGCGCCGCTCCTCGTCGAGCTCCAGGTCGTCGAACGCGAGGGTCGTCGGGGCGCCGTCCTCTCCGCGGGTCCGCCTGAGCACCGCCCGGACGCGGGCGATGAGCTCCTCCAGGCTGAACGGCTTGGTGACGTAGTCGTCGCCGCCGATCGTGAGGCCGCGTATCCGGTCGTCGGTCTCGCGGCGGGCGGTCAGGAACACCACCGGCAGCCGCGGCCGGGCGGTGCCGGTGAGGCGCCGGTGGACCTCGAAACCGTCGAGGTCGGGGAGCATCACGTCCAGCAGCACCAGGTCGGGACGGAAGGCGTCGGCCTCCCGCAGCGCCTCCCGGCCGGTGGCGGCGGAGGCGGTCTCGAACCCCTCGTAGCGGAGCGCGGTGCAGAGGAGCTGGGTGATGCTCTCCTCGTCGTCGACGACCAGGATCCGCGCCCGCTCCGTCCCGTCCTCCACCGTCCCCATCGCCCTCATGGTCCCCATCGCGCCACCTCAGCCGGGTCGCCGTGCCCATCGAGCGTAGGCCCGGGACCTGTGGGCTTCCTGTGAGGCCCCTGAGGATATGCCGCTCTCCCTCGCCCGCCTCGATCGCCTGTCCCCCCGGCTCCCGCGCGAGCCCCGGGACGCGAGCCGAGGAGCGCGGACCCCTTGGGCGGCCGGCCTGCCCGCGGCCCGTCACCCCCGAGGCCCGCGCCCGGTCCGTCCTGGGTGTGCATTTGGCCGGTGGAGGAGCGTGCACTTGAACGCGGACGAGACGGGGCGGGCGACCTTCGTTGTCGCTCGGCGCGGTGCGCTGGACGCTCCGGTGGCCGGCACCTCCTCCTTCCCGGTCGGAGACCGGCTCCCCCGCCCGGTCCGTCCCCGGTGTGCACTTGTCCAGTAGGGGCTCGTGCACTTGTACCCGGGACGATGCGCGCCGTGGGCCTTCGGTGCGGTGCGGTGCGCTGAACCCTCCGACGGCCTGCCCCTCCTCCGGCTCCCCGGTCACGCGGCGGACCTGGCGGTCCGGTGTGCATTTGCCCGGTGGAGGAGCGTCCATTTGCGACCGGGGACGAGGCGGGCCTGTGCCACGTTCGGGTCGGTTCGGGGTCGAGATGCGCCGACGGGGTGGGGGATGGTCCGGTGGTGGCGCGCAGCTTCTACAAGGGACCGAACCTGGGGTCGACGCCGGCGTGTGCGATCTGCGTCGGCAAGGGGCGGGGGCGGCGGATGCAGCTGCATCTCCCCGGTGGGGTGTCGGTGTGGTTGTGCGCCGCGCACCGTGACCCCGCGTTCCTCCGCAGCCGGGCGGGGCGGGATCTTGTGGTGTCGTTGATGCATGTCTGGCGCGCGGCGGGGTGTTTCACCGCCGCCCGGTCGCGGGCGTTGGACCTGTTCGAGTCCACGTTGCGGGAGGCCCCACCCCGCCGGCGGCCGGGGTCGTACACCTGGCCGGTGCTCCGTGCGGAGGCCGAGACGCGGTGGGCCGGCGGGGAAGGTCCCGGTCCGGTGATCCGGGAGCTCCGGGGTCGGGAGGCCCGCCGTCCCGGTCCGGCGCGGGCGCCGTCGGTCGCGACGATGCGGCGCTGGTTCCGCCAGGGTCGCTGGCGGACGGCCGGGGACGACCCGGGACCCCCGCCCCGGCTTCCGCCTCGGCCTGGGCCCGACTCGCCCGCCCCGCCCGACCCCCCGGGCGTCCCGGTTTCTGAGATGGACGTGAGAAATGGCGCCGGGGCGATGACTTCCGCCCCCCACGCCCGTCACCATCCCCGAGGGCGACGAGAGGGGTATGGATGTCCATGGGGACAGGCGGCGCGAACGGCGCCGCGAGCAGCACCGCGAACGGCACCGGGAACGGCGCCGACGGGTTGGCGATCGAGGCGGAGGGCCTCCGCAGGGCGTTCGGCGACACGCTCGCCGTGGCGGGGGTGGACCTGGCGGTGCCGGCCGGCACCGTCTACGGCGTCCTCGGGCCGAACGGCGCGGGCAAGACCACCACCATCCGGATGCTCGCCACGCTGCTCCAGCCCGACGGCGGCTGGGCGAAGGTGCTGGGCCACGACATCGTGACCGAGGCGGACGCGGTGCGGGCGCAGGTGAGCCTGACCGGCCAGCTCGCGTCGGTCGACGAGGACCTCACGGGACGCGAGAACCTGGTGCTCATCGGCCTGCTGTCCGGGCTGCGGCGCCGCGAGGCGCGGGAGCGCGCCGGCGAGCTGATCGCGGCGTTCGGGCTCGAGTCGGCCGGCGGCCGCCTGGTGAAGACCTACTCCGGCGGCATGCGCCGCCGGCTCGACATCGCGGCCAGCATCGTGGTGACGCCGCGCCTGATGTTCCTGGACGAGCCCACCACCGGCCTCGACCCGCGCTCCCGCAACGGGGTGTGGGACATCGTCCGGGCCCTGGTCGCGGGGGGCACCACGATCCTGCTGTGCACCCAGTATCTCGACGAGGCCGACCAGCTCGCCGACCGCATCGCCGTCATCGACCGCGGCCGCGTGATCGCAGAGGGCACCCCCGGCGAGCTGAAGTCGTCGGTGGGCATGGGCACCGTCCACGTCCGCGTCGTCGACCCCGCCGACCGCCCGGCGGCCACCGGGGTGCTCGAGCGGGTGCTCGGCGAGGCCCAGACCGCCCCCGACCCGGCGGGCCTGTCGGCCGCGTGCGACGACCCGGCCCGGGCCGCCGAGGCGCTCGCGGCCCTCGGCGACGCGGGCGTCGCGGTGTCCGAGTTCGCGCTCGGCAGCCCCAGCCTGGACGAGGTGTTCCTCGCGCTCACCGGGCACCCGGCGGAGGAGACCGACGACGAGGAGGCGACATGACCACCATCCGGAGCGGCCAGGCGGGCACGGACGAGACCGCCATCCTCACGGCCGTCTCGTCGCGGCCCCGCCCCGCCCCGCCGAGCGCCCTCCAGGCCGTGATGGCCTTCGGGTGGCGCGGCGTGCTGAAGATCAAGCACGTTCCGGAGCAGCTGCTCGACTCCACCGTCACGCCCGTGCTGTTCACGCTGATGTTCACGTTCATGTTCGGCGGCGCCATCGCCGGCGACACCGGGGAATACCTCGACTTCATCCTCCCCGGCGTCCTGGTGATGTCGACCCTGTTCACCACCGTCTACTCGGGGGTGGCGATCAGCACCGACCGCTCGAAGGGCGTGACCGACCGCTTCCTGTCGCTGCCCATCTGGCGGCCGTCGCCGCTGATCGGCTCGCTCCTGGGCGACGGCGTGCGCTACCTGGTCACCGCCGTCGTGGTCGTCGCGGTCGGACTGGCGCTGGGCTTCCGGCCCGACGGCGGCGTCGCCGGCGTGGCGGCGGCGATGGCCCTGACCATCGGCTTCAGCTTCGCCCTGGCGTGGGTGTTCACCACCGTCGGCCTGCTGATGCGCACCCCCAGCGCGGTGCTGAACGGCGGCTTCATGGTGCTGTTCCCGCTGACGTTCCTGAGCAACGTGTTCGTGGAGCCCGAGACGCTGCCGGCGCCGCTCGAGGCGTTCGTGAACGTCAACCCCGTCTCCGTGCTGGTCACGGCGTGTCGCGGCCTCATGGGCGGGTCGCCCGACGGCACCGACATCATGATCGTCCTCGCGGTCGCCGCCGGCCTGGTCGCGGTGTTCGCCCCGCTCACCACGCGCCTCTACCGGCGGCCCGCCTGAACGGGCCCCACCGCAGACGCACGACGCAGCCGGTTCCCATCGCGCCTCCATGAACGTCGCGTGTGACGCACCGGCGCGCGACCCGTCAGGATCCGCCCGTGGACGGCGGGCGTGCATCGGTGCGGGGGGCGGTCGCGCGGTACGCGATCGCCGGCCTCGTGGCGCTCGCGGTCGTCGCCGTCGCGGGCGCGCTGGTGCTCGACCGCGTGTCGGAGGACGAGGCGGTGGAGGAGGCCCGCAGGCTCGCCACCCTCGCCGGCCGCGGGGTGGTGGAGCCGGCGCTCACGGACGCGGCCCTCGCGGGCGAGCCCGCGGCGCTCGCGGATCTGGACCTGGTGGTGCAGGAGCGGGTGCTCAGCGACGATGTGGTGCGGGTGAAGGTGTGGACCCGCGACGGCCGTATCGCCTACTCCGACGAGCCGAGGCTCATCGGCCGGCGCTACGCGCTGGGCGACGACGAGCGGGAGGCGTTCGACACCGGGGAGACGGAGGCCGAGGTTGCCGACCTCGACGAGCCGGAGAACCGGTACGAGCGCGAACAGGGGTCCCTGCTGGAGGTGTACCTGCCGATCCGCACCCCGCAGGGCGAGCAGGCGCTGTTCGAGCTGTACCGGCGCGAGTCGGCCGTCACCGCCAGCGGCCGCGACCTGCTGGTGGCGATCGCACCCGTGCTGGTCGGCGGGCTGCTGCTGCTGTGGCTCATCCAGCTGCCGCTGGCGTGGCGGGGCGCCCGGCGCCTCGAGGCGGGGGCGCGCGAGCGGGAGCGGCTGCTGGAGGCGGCGCTCGAGTCGTCGGCCGTCGAGCGGCGGCGGGTGGCGGCCGACCTGCACGACGGGCCCGTCCAGGACCTCGCGGGGCTGTCGTACGCGCTCGCGGCCGCCGCCGAGCGGGCCCCGGAGGGCACGGACCCGGCCACCGTCGGCGCCCTGCGCGACGGGGCCGAGGCCGCCCGGGAGGGCATCCGGAGCCTGCGGGCGGCGGTGGTCGAGATCAACCCGGGCCGCCTCCACGACGAGGGCCTGGCGGCGGCGCTCGGCGACCTGGCCGCGCCGCTGCGGGCGCGCGGCGTCGCGGTGGACATCGACGTGCCGGCCGGCCTCGTCCTGCCCGAGGGCGCCGAGCAGCTGCTGTACCGGGCCGCGGGCGAGGCGCTGCGCAACGTCGCCGCCCACGCGGAGGCCTCGCACGTGCAGGTGGGCGTGGTGCGCGACAACGGGCACGCCCGCCTGTCGGTGCGCGACGACGGGCGCGGCTTCGACGCCGCCACCCGGGCCCGGCGCCGCGACGAGGGGCATCTGGGCCTGGCGCTGGTGGAGGATCTGGCCGCGCACCTCGGCGGGCGCGCCGACGTGCGGTCGGCGCCGGGCGAGGGGACGGTGGTCGAGGTGGAGGTGCCGGCGTGATCCGGGTGGTGGTGTGCGACGACCACGCCGTCGTGCGCGCCGGGCTGGGGCAGCTGATCGGCACGTTCGCCGGGATGCGGGTCACGGGGACCGCGGGGTCGGCGGAGGAGGCGCTGGCACTGGTGGCCGGCCCCGGCGCCGACGTCGTGCTGATGGACCTGGAGATGCCGGGGACCGACGGGATCGCCGCCACCCGCGCGCTCCGCGCCGCCCATCCGGGCGCCGCCGTCGTGATCCTGACCTCGTTCAACGACCGCTCCCGCATCCTTGCCGCCACCGACGCGGGGGCGATCGGCTACCTGCTGAAGGACGCGAGCCCCGACGACCTGGAGCGCGGCATCCGCGCCGCCGCGCGGGGCGAGTCGCCGCTCGACCCACGGGCGGCGGGCGCGCTGCTCGGCCGCGACCGCGCGGCGCACGACCCCGGGGCCGCGCCGGGCGGCCTGTCGCCGCGCGAGCGGGAGGTGCTGGCGCTGGTGGCGGAGGGGCTGCCGAACAAGCTCATCGCCCGGCGTCTCGGCATCA
>DASSBX010000490.1:0-3303 GCA_035698305.1 Miltoncostaeaceae bacterium
CGGCCACCGCGGACAGCCCCATGATCGGACCGAACAGGCCGAACACCCTGGGCATCTCGTCGTCGCTCATGACCTCCTTCAGCAGGCCGAAGCCCTGCGGGATCATCAGCGCGCCGAACGACCCCTGCAGCACGCGCATCGAGATGAGCGCCTCCGGCGACCAGGCGAGCGCGCAGGCGGCCGACGCGAGGGTGAAGCCGGCCGCGCCGATCAGGAACAGCCGCCTGCGGCCGAACAGGTCGCCGAGCCGGGCGCCGGTGATCAGGGACACGGCGAAGGCGAGCGTGTAGCCCGCGCCGAGCCACTGGAACAGCGACTCCCCGCCGCCGAGGCTCTCGCGGATGGCGGGCCCGCCGACGTTCGTGACCGTCGAGTCGACGAGGTCCATCATGTCGGCGAGGAGCACGGCCGCGAAGACCGCCCAGCGGCCGGGGTGGCGCGCGAACGCGGCCACGGCGGTCGGGACCGTCCTCGCAGCGATGCCGACCGGCGCGGGTCCTGCGGTGATGTCGGTCATGCGGTTCCCGCCCTTCCTCGGTCGCCTCTCGCATAGGACGAACAGTGTTCGTGACGAACAACGTACGCGTCGTACAACGTTCGTGTCAAACGCGGTAGGCTCGTGTCGTGCCCACGACCGATCGACCCCGCAGGCGTTCAACTCGTGATCGGCCCGCCAAGTCGCCGCTCAGCGAGCCGGCCGTGGTGGAGGCGGGGCTGGCGGTGGTCCGCCGGGAGGGCCTCGACGCGGTCACCATGCGCCGGGTCGCGAAGGAGCTCGACACCGGCGCGGCGTCGCTCTACGTCTATGTGGGCGGCCGCGACGAGCTGCTGCGCCTGCTGTTCGACGAGGTCGTCGGGACGGTCCGGTTCGAGGAGCCCGACCCGGCGCGGTGGCGCGAGCAGCTCCGCGACCTCTGCGTCGCGCTGCTGGAGGCCCTGGAGGCCTACCCCGGGGTCGCGCGGGTGGCCCTGGCCGAGATTCCGACCGGCCCCAACGCCATGGCCTGCGCCGAGGCGCTCATGGGGATGCTGCTGGCCGGCGGCGTCGATCCCCGGCGTGCGGCGTGGGCGGTGGACGTGCTCGGCCTCCTCGTGGCGGCGAACGCCGTCGAGACGGTCCACGAGCAGGCGCGCGCGGCGAAGGGCGCGACGCCCTTCGACCAGGCGGCCATGCGCCGGGTGCTCGAGGAGTTGCCCGCCGACCGTTACCCGAGCCTCACCTGCCACGTGGACGAGCTGACCGCGGGGGACACGCGGGAGCGCTTCCTGTTCGCGGTCGACACCTTCGTCGATGGGCTGCTGCGCTGAACCGGGGGCAGGCATGCCCCGCGGGAACCCCCTACGCTTGACCGCCGCCCGTTCCGTGGAGGATCCCTGGTGAGTGACGACGACGACCGCGCCATCGACGACCGCTTCGAGATCCTCGAGGTGTGGCGGCGACCCCTGATGGGCGACGGCTCGGCCGCCGTCCGGGTGCTCGCGAAGGTCGAGGCGGGCGCGTACGGGCCCGAGGAGTACGCGGTGGGGATCAGCACCCGGCCGGACGCCCAGCTGGCGCCGCTCCTCGACGAGGCCGACCTCTTCACCGGGCTGTCGTTCGCCGAGGCGCACTGGGTCGCCGCCGTCCTGGCGAGCGCGGCGGAGCGGGTGGAGGACGCCGAGAGCCTGCTGTTCGACCTGCGCGTGCCGGTGGACCTGGCGTGGCGGGACGTCGACCTGGCGTCGGAGGTGGTGGAGCCGGGCGGCCTGCGCTCCCAGCCGCTGGTGCCGTGGGAGCCGGAGGCCGAGTCGGCGACGCCCGGCCGCTACGCGATCGCGACGTACACCCTCGACTGCGGCCACCAGGCCGTGGAGCTGCTGCGGCAGGATCCGGACGCAGCGCCGTTCTGGGTGGAGGACGGGGCCGTCGACCACCTGGCCGCGCGGGACGCGCGGAGCCTCACCCGGCTGCTGCACGGGGCGGTGAACCTGGAGGAGGCCCACACGATCATCGAGGCGGCCCAGGCCAACCTCGCCCGCCACCCCGACGACGAGGACGAGGAGGACGCCGACCGGTGATCGCCGACCGGATCGTGTGGAGCCTGGCGCGCCTCGTCGTCCTGCCGGTGCTCTACCTCTATCCGCTGCGGATGCGGCGGTTCGGGGTGGAGCACCTGCCCCGGACCGGGCCGGTGCTGATCGTGTGCAACCACGTGTCGGTGGCCGACCCGATCGTGCTGATGGCCGCCGCCCGCAAGCGGCGCACGTCGATGATCGCCAAGCGCGAGCTGTTCCAGAAGCACCCGGTCTTCGGCTGGATCCTGCGCTCGCTGCGGGCGATCCCGCTGGACCGCTCCAAGCCGGCCGACTTCACCTGCATCCGCCGTGCCTGCGCGCTCCTCGACCAGGGCGACGCCGTCGTCGTGTTCCCGGAGGGACACGTCAGCCGCCGCGGCACGATGCGCCGCGGGGCGCCCGGCGCCGGCATGTTCGGGTTGCGCCCGGGGGTCACGGTCGTCCCCGCCGTCGCCTGGAACACCCAGCTGTTCCGGGGCCCCGCCAGGGTCCGGTTCGGCCCCCCCATCGACCTCTCCGACATCGCCGCCCCCAGCCGCCACGAGCGCAACCGGCTCGCGACCGACCGGATCATGGCCGCGCTGGCCGGGCTGCTGCCGAGCGTCGGCGGGCCCGTCCAGGACCCGCCCGTCGGGCCGCAGCGCCAGATCGACCGCACCCGGGGCATCTGGTTCCCGCCGCCCGACCACGACCCGGACGCCGACGCCGAGACGGAGGCCGTCGCGGCGGGGTCCTAGGAGCCTGTCGTGAGAGTCGGCCGCGCGTCCGCCGGCTGCAAACCGGCGCGCTTCGGCGGTCGCGTCAATGCCGGTGCCACCAGCATCGGCATGGGCCGCGAGCCACCGAATCGCTTGGTTTTCGCTCGGCGGGCCGCACGACCTTGGTCTCACGCCAGGCTCCTAGACGACCCCCGCGAGGACCAGCAGCAGCACGAGCACGCAGGCCACCGACACGCCGGCGAGCTCGAGGCGCACGCGCTCCAGCGCGCCGCCGCGCCGGCTCAGCGACGGGTAGGCGGCCAGCGCGAGGGCCACCGCCGCGGCGCCGAGCAGGGCCAGCAGGATCCACTCCCGGCCGTCGCCGGAGCCCTCCGCGTCGACCGGCCCGACCGCGGCGGCCCCCGCCGCGGCGGGGCCGGCGCGCGCCCCCTCGCGCGTCACGGCCAGGGCCCGCCCGCCATCCATCGCCGCCGTGCGGACGGCGGCGATGTTCGTGCGGATCCGCTTGCGCTGCGCAGCGGCGCGCCTG
>DASSBX010000491.1:0-10233 GCA_035698305.1 Miltoncostaeaceae bacterium
CGGGCACGGCGGGCCACGCACCCCGGACGTGCTCTCCACGCCGGGGGGCGTCGCCGCCGCGCTCGGCGGCCTGGAGGTGCTGCGCGCGGAGGTCGTCCGCCGCGCCGTCACGGCCGACGGCGGCGAGGCGGTGGCGCTCGACACGCTCGTCAGGGCGGCCCGACCCGGCTGACGGCGCCCGCGGGGCGCCGTGCTTCATCCTGTGGGCACCCGTGCCGATGGAGGACGCGGATCGGACGCGGGGAGACGGTGCTGGGCATGCTCCATTTCAGCAGGGCCGAGTGGGGGGTGCTGCTGCCGCTCGCCAGCGCCGGCTTCTTCGAGGTCTACGACGTCGCCCTGCTCACGCTCGCGGCGCCCCAGATCGCCGGCGGCCTGGGCGTGAGCGTCGCGACCTTCGGCATCGGCGTCGCGATCATCCGGCTGTTCACCCTCGGGTCGGTGCCGCTGCTGCGGCTCGCCGACCGCTGGGGCAGGCGGCCGATGCTGATCGCATCCCTGGCGGCCTTCAGCGTCGTGACCGGCCTGACGTCGCTGGCCTGGGGGTTGGTCGCGTTCGTGGCGATGCAGTCGCTCGCCCGCGTGTTCCTCGCCACCGAGGCGGGGCTGGCGGGCCTCGTCGTGGCCGAGGAGCTGCGCGAGGACCGCCGCGGCTCGGGCCTCAGCGTCCTCGGGATCATCTCCGGGATCGGCTACGGGGCCGTCGCCGGCCTGCTGCTGCTGATCCCCCTGACGCCGCTCGACTGGCGCCTCTTCTACCTCGTCGCGCTGGCGCCGCTCGCCGTCGCCGCCCTGCTCCGGCGCCGGCTGCCCGAGACGCGCGCGTTCCGGGAGGCGCGACGGGCCGATCGCCTGCAGACGTCCGTGCTGCCGCGGCTCGCCGCCCGCGAGCGGTCGCGGCTGTGGCGGGTGGTGCTGATGGTCTCGGCGTTCGGGCTGGTCCAGACGAGCGGGTTCTTCTACGCGTCGGAGCTGGCGCAGCACGACTACGGCTGGAGCGGGCTCTTCACCGTCCTGATCCTGGTGTCGGCGGTGTTCGGAATCCTCGGGTTCTGGCTGGGGGGCCGGATCTCCGACCTGGCCGGCCGTCGCCCGATGATGGCCCTCGCGATGGTCCTGGGCGCCGCCGGCACCGTGATGGTGTTCACCGAGGTGCGCGGGCTCTTCGCCCCCGGCCTGTTCCTGCTGACCGTCGCCGGCTCGTGCTTCGTGGCCGCGTCGGTCGCGTACATCGCGGAGCTCTTCCCGACGGAGGTGCGCGCCACCACCACCGCGTTCGTCCTCGCCTGCCAGGTCGCAGCCGGATCCCTGGGCCTCGCCGTGCTCGGCTCGCTCGCCGGGGTGGTGAGCCCCTCGCTGCTCCTGATCGTGCTTGGCGGCTGCCTCGCGCCCGCCGCGCTCGCGCTGCGGGGCCTGCCCGAGACGGCCCGCCGCGACCTGATCAGGGTCACGCCGGTCCCGGTTCCCGGCCCGGGCTGACGCCCGCCGCGGTGGCGGCGATGCCCGCCAGCGTGTCGAGCCCCGACGTCGCCCCCACCGCGGCGAGGCGCGCGAGCGCGGCCGGGAGATCGCCGGGCGCGGCCGCGCACGCGGCGCCGATGGCGGGCGCATAGCGCCCCCGGGCGGCGGCGGCGTACATCGCCGCGGCGACGCGCGTCGTGCGTCCCGGCGCCCGCTCCGCCAGGTACGCCGCGAGCGGCGCCGGGTCGGGCACCCCCCAGTGCCGGTGGGCGTGGGCGGCCATCGCCAGCCGCCCGAGCAGCAGGTCGTCGCCGCTCGGCGTCAGGCCCGGGCCGCGCCCCAGCAGCCGCTCAGGGTCGTCCGGGTCGCCCAGCGCCTCACGGCGAGCTGCGAGCCCGGGCACGCCGTCCAGCGCGCGCAGCATCACGGCCGCGTCCACCCCGGGCGGCACCGGGACCGCCGCGGGGACCGCCCGGGCGGCGAGCCGCCGGCCGCCGGCCACCACCACGCCGTCGCCGACCAGCAGGTCGTCCTCCGGCGGCACGCGCGCGACCACCAGGCTGAACGGGAACGCCTCCACCGCCGGCCCGTGCAGCGCCAGCAGCTCGCCACCGGCCTCGGCGAACGCCACCGTCCCGGTCCGCACGACGATCCTGGCGCTGCGCATGCCGGGACGATGACACGGGAACCACCATCGCCATGGCCGGACCCGAGCTCGAGATCGTTGAGATGCGGCCGCGGGACTGGGACCGCGTGGCCGAGATCTTCGCGGAGGGCATCGCCACGGGCGACAGCACCTTCGAGACCGAGGTGCCCACCTGGGAGCGGTGGGACGCCGACCACCTGCCCGAGCCGCGGCTGGTGGCCCGCCTCGGCGACCGCGTCGTGGGCTGGGGCGCGGCGAACCGCACCTCGATCCGGCGCGTCTACCGCGGGGTCGCCGAGGTGTCGGTGTACGTGGCCGAGGAGGCGCGCGGGGAGGGCGTCGGGCAGCCGCTGCTGACGGCGCTGGCCGAGGCGGCCCACGACGCCGGGCTGTGGACCCTGGAGGCGATCGTCATCGACGGCAACACCGCCAGCGCCAGGATGGTCGAGGCGTGCGGCTTCCGCCTGGTGGGGCGGCGCGAGCGGCTCGGCGAGCTGCGCGGCCGGTGGCGCGACGTGCTGCTGTACGAGCGCCGCCGCCCCCGCGACTGACCGGCCCGCCGCCGCTTGCCGCCGCGCAGTGGCCGCCATAGGGTCGGTCGCGGGACGGTTCCCGGCGTGGGGGGTTCGGCGTGGCCGGTCCGCAGGAGCGCCACACGCGCGACCGCTACTTCGTCGTCGGCGAGGGCCTGCTCGGCGCCCCGGGGACGCCGCCGGGGACGGCGACGGCCATGTCGATGGAGGCCGACCTGCGCGCCTTCCGCTTCTCGCGGATGGGGCCGAAGGGCAGGCAGCTCGGCGACCCCGCGCGCAGCAAGATCGGGCGCGCCATGACGATCGACATGGGGGCGAGGAAGCTCGACTCCACCGTCCCCGCGGGGTTCACCTACCTCGGCCAGTTCCTGGACCACGACCTCACGTTCGACAAGAGCCGCCTGCGCGACGACCGCAGCGTCCCCGTCGCCGACCTCGTCGCCGGGCGGTCCCCCAGCCTGGACCTGGACTCGCTCTACGGCCTGGGCCCCACCCTCACGCCCGAGTTCTACGCGGCCGACAAGGTGCACCTGAGGATCGGCGCCACGGCGAAGGCCGACTTCCCCGACGACGGGATCGCGAACGCGCCCCAACCCGGGTTCGACCTGCCCCGGCGCTCCAACCGGCAGGCCCGGATCCCCGACGTGCGCAACGACGAGAACCTGGCGGTCGCCCAGACCCACCTGGCGTTCATCCGCTTCCACAACCGGGTGGTCGAGAAGCTCGAGGCCGACGGCGTCCCCAAGCCGCAGCGGTTCGCCGCCGCCCGCGAGCTGGTGGTGAAGCACTACCAGTGGATGGTCCGCACCGACTATCTGCCGCGGGTGGTGAAGCCGCAGCTCGTGGACCGCGTGTTCACCGAGGGCCGCAAGGTGTTCGAGCCGTCCCCCGCCCCCGGCGACGCGCCGACGATGCCGGTGGAGTTCTCGGTCGCGGCGTTCCGCCTCGGCCACAGCATGATCCGCACCGCGTACGACTGGAACCACGTGTTCGACGACGGCGGCGGGGCGCTCGACCTCCTGTTCACGTTCTCCGGCACCAGCGGCGACCTGGGCGGCTTCCCCCGCCTGCCGAGCAACTGGATCGCCGACCTCCGGCGCCTCTACGACTTCACCGAGGCGGGCCGCAACGACCTGCGCCCCATCGTCCGCGGGCGCAACCGGATGAACTTCGCGCGGCGGATCGACACGCTCCTGGCCGACCCGCTGGGCAACCTGCGGCCCGGCTCGATCGGCGGCCCCGAGCCGGTCGCCCGCCGCCGCAACCTGGCGTACCGCAACCTCACCCGCGCCCGGATGCTCAACCTCGCCACCGGCCAGCAGATGCTGGCGCTCATGCGCTCGAGGGGCGTCACCGTGACCGCCCTGACGCCGGCGAAGATCCGCGACGGCCGCGACGGCGCCACGCTCGGCGCCCTCAACACCACGCAGCGCGCGGCGCTGCTGAAGGACACGCCGCTCTGGTTCTACGCCCTGCGCGAGGCCGAGTTCAACAGCGGCCGCCTGGCCGGCGTGGGCGGCCGGATCGTGGCCGAGACGTTCCATCGCGCCATCGAGGGCAGCCAGATCTCGATGGTGGCCGACCCCACGTGGCGGCCCACCCTGGGGCCCGACCCCGACACCTTCCGGATGGTCGACCTGCTGCTGTTCGCCTTCGAGGGCAGGGAGGACCTGCTCAACCCCCTGGGCGACGGCTAGTGCGCCGCCCCGGAAGTCGCGTATGGGTTTCGCGCGCGAATCGCCCGCGAGGCAAGGACGCAGATCCTCGGCGATGGCGGTGTCCCATCGCCGAGGTCGAGGACGCCGCCTCGCGATGCGATGCAGCCGCGAAACACCACGGGACCTTCGGGGCGGCGCGCTAGATCTTGCGGTAGCGGGCGTCCACCGCGGAGTAGACGCCGAACGCGATCAGCCCGATCGCCACCGCGACCAGCGCGACGGTGCCGTAGGCGTGGTCCTGCAGGCGCTGGAGCGCCCCGTCGATGCCGACCGCCTCCTTCGGGTCGTACTCGACGGCCGCCTTGATCAGGAAGGCGGCGACCAGCCCGAACACGATGGCGCGCGCGACGTGGCCGACCACGCCGAGCACGGTGAAGTTGCGCAGGCCGACCCGGGACATCCGCTCGGTTTTGGTGTACTCGAGGAACCTCCGGCCGAGGCCCATCCACGCCTGGTAGACGGCGACGCCGGCGAACACCACGCCCGCGGCGAGCACGATCCAGCGCCCAGCCGTCCAGCCCATCACGTCGGCGGTCGCCTGCTTCGGCTCGCCGCCGCTGTTGCCGCCGGCCGACCCGACCAGGACGGCGACCGCCAGCCCGAAGAAGATCCCGTATGCGCAGCCGCTGGCGAGCGCGGAGACCCGGTCGGCGGCGCTGTGGCGGCCCGCCTCCGGCGTGCGGCCGATGAGCGCCTGGGTGAAGCGCAGGATCGTGTACCCCAGCAGGCCGATCGCGATGAGCACCAGCAGCACGCGGCCGAAGGTCTGGTCGGCGACCAGGTGGAACGCGCCCTCCTGGTTCGGCCGATCGGACGCCTGCCCGAACGCGAGCTCGATCGCGAGGACGCCCATCAGGATGTAGAGGACGCCGCGGGCCACGTACCCCGCGCGCGCGAAGCGCTCGAAGCCCTTGCCCGCGGTGACCTCGTGCACGGTCCGGTGTGCAGTGGTCATCGTGGCCCCGGGGTTCCCTCCCGCGCCGGTTTCGACACCTCCGATCCATGCGGGGCGTCGGACGTGGCCCGCGCGCGGCGCTGCACGCGCTCGGCCGTCGCGCCGAAGCGAAGGAGCCGGCCACCGAACGCGACCGCGCAGAGCGCGAACCAGGCCCAGCCGAGCGCCAGCCCCGCCACCACGTCGCTCGTCCAGTGCACGGCGAGCAGCACGCGGCTCGCCGCGACCGCCACCGCGAGGGCCACCGCCGCGCCGGCGATCAGGGCGCGGGTCCGCGGCGACCGGCCCAGCCCCAGCACCAGGGCCGCCCCCGCGAAGAACGCGGCGGCCGTCGAGGAGTGGCCGCTCGGGAACGACGGGCCCAGCGTCTCGGCGATCGGCTCGAGCGTGGGACGCGCCCGGTTGGCGAGCTCCTTGATGCCGGTGGTGAGCAACTTGTCGCCGGCGACCACCACGATCAGGAAGGGCACCACCAGGCGGCTCGACCCTCGCCGCCAGGCGTAGGCGGCCACGAGGAGGCCGGCGACGATGCAGAACCACGTCTCGCCGAGCTGGGTCGCGCCGTTGATGATCGCGTCGGAGGCGCCCGTCGCGTGCTCTCGGCCCCACCGGGCGGCGCCGTTGTCGATGCGGCGCAGGGCGTCGTCGCCACGGATGAGGTACGCGAGCACGCCGATCACGAGGCCGGCCCCGACGACGACGCCGGCCGCGAGCGACAGGAGCAGGCCGGTCGCCACGCGCGGGTCCCGGCGGGCACGGAGCCAGCGCCGGAGGCGCAGGTGGCGGCCCGCCTGCTCCTCGGCCGCCCGGGACACGGGCCGCGCGGTCACGGCGCCCGGCTCGTCGTAGGGATACCGGCGCGCGACGGCCCACGCCAGGACGCCGGCGAAGAGGGCGACCGCGATGAGGACGAGGGCCGGCATGCTGCTGTCAGTTTCCCCGCTCGGCAGGTTTCCTCGCGCGGGGTGGTGGGGATGCTCGGGCCGTGACGACAACGAGTGGGGCCACCGGACCGGCCGCCGCTCGCACCCGCGAGACCGGCCGAGCACGCCGCGCAGAGACGACGGTCGTCGAGCCGCGCCCCGGGCTCTCCGCCCGGATCGCGGACCGCTGGGACCACGGTCCGGTCACGGCCTGGAGCGTCACCACCGTGATCGGCTGGGCGGTGCTCGCCGCGGTGATCGCGGTGGTGGCGCTGCTGGTCACGAAGGTCCTTCTCGACCTCTCCGGCGTGCGCGACGCCGACGAGTGGTTCCCGGAGTGGCTCGCCGACCGCCGCACACCGTCGCGCACCGACCTCTCGTACGTCGGATCGCTGGTGGGCGACGTGCCCGTCATCCCGGCGCTGGTCGCCCTGACCGCGATCGGGTCGCTGATCGTACGGCGCGCCCGGATCGGCGTGTTCCTGGTCACGGCCATCGTGATGGAGCTGACGCTCTACCGCCTCGGTGCGCTGGTCGCGCCGCGGGAGCGCCCGGACGTGCCGCGGCTCGACAGCCACCTGCCGCCGGACGAGAGCTTCCCGTCCGGCCACGTCGCGGCGGCCACCGTCACCTACATCGGTCTCGCGTTGATCATCAGCTCATGGGCGCGCCGGCGGTGGGTGTCGGCCGTCGTCTGGACGGTCGCGGTGCTCGCCGTGCTGATGGTGGCGCTGTCGCGCATGTACCGGGGGATGCATCACCCCATCGATGCCCTCGGCGGCCTGCTGCTCGGCCTCGGCTGCCTGGCGGTCGCGCTGGTCGCGATCCGCGTGTACGGGCACGTCAAGGACCGCCGCGAGCGGATCGGGGCGTCGTCGTGAAGGTCGCCGTGATCGCCCACACCGGCAAATCGTTCGGCGGTGGCCTGCCCGAGCTGCGCCGGATCCTCGAGCGGCGCGGCGTGCACGACCTGCGCTGGCGGGAGGTGCCGAAGAGCCGCAAGGCGCCGAAGCAGGTGCGCAAGGCGCTCGAGTGGGGCGCCGAGCTCGTCTTCCTGTGGGGCGGCGACGGCCTGGCGCAACGCTCCATCGACGCCCTCGACGGCGCCGACGTCCCCGTGGCCCTGCTGCCTGCCGGCACCGCGAACCTCCTCGCGTCGAGCCTCGGGATCCCCACCACCGTCGAGGGGGCCGTGGACGTGGGTCTGCGCGGAGACCGCCGCCGCATCGACGTGGGCCTGATCAACGGCGAGACGTTCGCCGTGATGGCCGGCGCCGGCCTGGACGCCCAGATGATCGCCGACGCGGACGGGACCCTGAAGGACCGGCTGGGCCGGCTCAGCTACATCTGGACCGGGCTGCGGAACCTTCGCACGGAGCCGTTCACCGCGACCGTCTCGGTTGAGGGGGAGCGCTGGTACCGCGGCGAGGCGAACTGCGTCCTGGTGGGCAACGTGGGGAAGCTGTTCGCCGGCCTCGAGCTGTTCGACGACTCTCACGACGACGACGGCCTGCTGGAGGTGGGCGTCCTGGCCGCGTCGGGCGCGGTGGCCACCATGCGGACGATGGCGCGGGTGGCCGTGAAGTCGGTCGACGACGCCGCCCACGCCCGCACCACCAAGGCCCGCCGGGTGAAGGTGCAGTTCGACCGGAAGGTGCTGTACGAGGTGGACGGCGGCGACCGCGAGAAGGTGCGGTCGCTGAAGATCAAGGTCGTGGCCGGCGGCCTCGTCGTCTGCGTCCCGCCGGCGAACGGTCGTCCGTGAGGTGCAGGTCGTGAAGGCCTGACAGCTCCGTCGGGTCGCCGCCCTCGCCGGTGCGACGGATGGCAACGCGTGCTCGGCGCCCCTCCACCTCCAGGACGCCGATGGAGTTGTCGAACGTCGGCCCGGACCGCACGCGCCACGACACGGTGGGCCGTGGAGCGCCGGCCGCCCGGGCCAGCGCCCACGCCACTGCCCGGGCGGGGCGGGTGAACATCGCGCGGATCAGGCGGCGCTCTCGCGGCTCCAGCGGCTTGCGGAACGGGGAGCACACGAGCTGCCACACGCGGCTCCGCACCGCCGGCCCGACGTCGACCTCGGCGACGTAGGCGGTGTGCACGTCCCCGCCGAGCAGCAGGATGCTCGCCGGGGACGGGCCGTACCCGTCGCCGCCGCGGAGGCGCAGCAGGTCCTCCATCCGCCGGAACGAGCGGGCGAACGACGGCCAGTGGTCGAAGTCCAGCCCCTGCCGGATCCGCTCGCCGAGCCATGCGGCGGGCCGGCCCCACGCGCCGTCGCACACCCGCTCGTCCCACGCCTGGAGGTGGTGGATGGCGGGGGCCATGATCACCGGGAGGGTGCTGGCGAGGATCAGGTGGTCGTGGCCGCCCGCCGTCTGGTGGACGATCCAGTCCCACTCGTCCGGGTCCACGATCTCGCGGGCGCCGGGGGTCAGGTTGCGCGCCGCCCGCGAGTCGATGACGACGAGGCGGGTGCGGCCGAAGTCGCGGTGGAAGGCGAAGCGGCTGCTGGTGCTGTCCTCGTCGGCCGCCGATGCGAACCGGCGCAGCCGCGGCCCGGCGTCCTCGTCGCGCCTCACCTCCTCCAGCATCGGCTCGTCGCCCATGTGGTCCGGCGAGAGGTTCCCGATGTGCTGGTAGATCCAGTACGCCATGAAGGCGCCGCAGATCCGCTCGCGCCACCACGGCAGCCGCTGCTGGCGCTCCCGCCACGCCGCCGAGATGTTCCAGTCGTCGTGGACGTCGTGGTCGTCGAAGATCATCGTGCTCGGCACCGTCGCGAGGAGCCACCGGATGTCCGGCTCGCTCCACGACTCGCGGTGCAGCCGCGTGTACTCCTCGAAGTTGGCCACCTCCCCCGGCGGTGGCGCCGCGCGGCGGTCGCGGGCGGTCCGGTCGCGCTCCACGCGCTCCCGGATGTACTCCTTCGTGTCGGGCGGGACCTCGTCGGCGTACACCTGGTCGCCCATCAGCAGCACGCAGTCCGGCCAGGCCTCGTCGCCGCGCTGGAGGCGCTTCGAGTAGGCCCACAACGCGTCGACGCCGAACCCCTCCGGGTGCGCGCGGGGCGGCAGCGTCCACGGCTCGCGGTGGGGGGCGCCGATCCGGCATGACCCGAACACGAGGCGCACGCGGTCCTCGCCGCCGCGGGTGACGATGCGGCACGGCGGGCGGCCGTCGGCCGGCGGCCACACCTCCCGGCCGTCCAGGCGCACCGTGTAGGGGGTGGAGGTGTCCGGCTGGAGACCCTCGATCAGGAGCAGCGCGTAGTGGTGCCCCTCCACGTGGAAGGTGCGCCCCCGCGCCCCGAGCACCGCGACCTCGCACGGCCCGTCGGTCTCGACCCACACGGTGGCGTCGTGGTCCCCGACGTAGCGGAGCATGGGACCCAGCACGAGGTCCGGCATCCCGGCGGCCCCTGTCGCGGCCTCAGGGGCGGGAGATCTGCGGCGCCGGCACGGGGTCCGGCTCGACGGGCGGCCCGGGGTCCGGGGTCGGCTCCGGGATGTCCGGCGGGACCGGCGCCGGGGTCGGCGGCGGGTAGGGCTCCGGGATGTCCGGCGGCGACGGCTCCGGGATGGAGGGCGGCTCCGGGAATGCGGGCGGGACGGGCTGTGTACCCATGGGGGGAGTGCTACCCGGGGCGGGCCCCGGGGCAACCCGCGCGTTCGGCGGCGCGGCCCGGGGGGAACCCAACGGTCGTATCCGGCCGCCGACCCGGGAGCCCGCATGAGCGACGCCCACCGTCCCCCCGACCCGCCCGAACCGAAGCCCGACGAGGAGGAGGCCGAGGAGGCCGTCGAGGAGACGTTCCCGAGCTCGGATCCGCCCTCGCACGGCAATCCGGGGATCTGACGAGCGGAAACAGGACGATCCGCCAGGGGTGATGCGGCCGCGGCGCGGGGTTAGGCTCGCGCCGTGCCCGCCCCCAGCAGCTCATCCCGCAGGGTGGCGGTCGTCGTGGTCCCCGGCGTCGGCGACGACGCCCCCGGCC
>DASSBX010000492.1:0-5297 GCA_035698305.1 Miltoncostaeaceae bacterium
CTTCGTCATCCTGGTGTTCCTGTGGATCGCGTTCGTGGTCCTGACCGTCGTCGCGTTCGTGGCGATCCTCGTGACCGGCCGCTACCCACGCGGGATCTTCGACTTCAACGTGGGCGTGATGCGCTGGAGCTGGCGGGTCGCCTTCTACTCCTACTCGGCGCTCGCGACGGACCGCTACCCGCCGTTCACGCTCGGGCCGGCCGACCACCCGGCCACGCTGGAGGTCGACTACCCCGAGGAGTTGTCGCGCGGCCTCGCGCTCGTGAAGTGGTGGCTGCTGGCGATCCCGCATTACATCGTCCTCGGGATCTTCGGCACGGGCCTCTGGTGGTCGGGAGGCTGGGCGGGGAGCGGTGGCTGGGACGTCTGGTCGTGGGGCGCCTGGGGCGGCGGCCTGCTGGGCGTGCTGGTGCTGTTCGCCGCCGTGGTGCTGCTGTTCACCGGCCGCTACAGGCGCGACATCTTCCGCCTGGTGATGGGCATCAACCGCTGGACCTACCGCGTCCTCGCCTACGCGGCGCTCATGCGCGACGAGTACCCGCCGTTCCGCCTCGACGCCGAGGAGCCGGCCCCTACGCCGCCCCCGTCCGCACCAGCACCTTGAGGGCCCGCCGCTCGTCCATCGCCGCGTAGCCCTCCGGGACCTCCTCCAGTGGCAGCACCGTGTCGAGGACGGGGGACGGGTCGAGCTTCCCGGCCAGGATGTCGGCCATCAGGTTTTCCATGTAGCCGCGGACCGGCGCGACGCCGCCCAGCAGGCGGATGTTCTGCAGGTGCACCCGCCCCAGGTTCACCGGGTGGACGGGGACGCCGACGTGGCCGACGGTGCCGCCCGGCCGGGCGACGTCGATCGCCGTCGCGAAGGAGCTTGCGGCGCCCACCGCCTCCACGACGTGCTCCGCGCCGCCGTCCGTCAGCTCCCGGACCCGGTCGACCGCCTCCTCCCCCCGCTCGGCCACCACGTCCGTCGCGCCGAAGCGCCGGGCGATCGCCAGGCGGTCGTCGTGATGCCCCACCACGATGATCCGCTCCGCCCCCAGCCGCCGGCTCGCCAGCACGGCGCACAGTCCCACCGCGCCGTCGCCGATCACGGCGACCGTCGCGCCCGGGGCCACCCCCGCGTTGACGGCGCCGTGGTGGCCGGTGCCCATCACGTCGGTGAGCGTCGCCAGGGCCGCGGCCAGGCGGTCGTCGGAGAGGTCCACCTCGTCCGGCAGCGGCACCAGGGTGCCGTCGGCGAGCGGCGCGCGCACCGCCTCGCCCTGCCCGCCGTCGCCCCGGCCGCCCCAGTAGCCGCCCGTCCGGCACGACGTCATCAGGCCCTTCGCGCAGAAGTCGCACGTGCCGTCCGAGTAGGCGAACGGCGCGATCACCCGCTGGCCCGGCCGGATGGTCCGGACGTCGGCCCCGACCTCCTCCACGACGCCCATGAACTCGTGTCCGGTGCGGCCCGGGCGGCCGTAGATCTCCAGCTCCCCGCGGTACGGCCACAGGTCGCTGCCGCAGATGCACGCGTGGGTGACCCGGACCAGCGCGTCGGTCGGCTCGCGCAGCGCCGCGTCCGGGACGTCCTCCACCCGCACGTCGCGCGGGCCGTGGTACACCGTCGCCCTCATCGCGCCTCCTCCGTCGTCCGGCCGGCGAGCATCATCGCGGTCTGGAGCAGGTCCGCGCCCCGCGCGTCCGGCTCCCCCAGCAACGGGTTGAGGGTTCCCTCGCCGCGGCCCACCCACGCCACGCGCATCCCCACCGCCCGCGCGCCGCGCAGGTCCCACCAGTGGGCGGCCACCATCGTCGCGTCGGCCGCCGCGGCGCCGAGCGCCGCCAGGCCGTGGCGGTACACCCGCGCGTCCGGCTTGAACGCGCCGACCTGGTCGGTGCCCACGACGTGGGCGAACCGGTCGCGCAGCCCCGCCGCCCGCAGCCCGGTCTCGGCCACGTCGGTCGGGCTGTTGGTGAGCACGGCCAGCGCGAAGCCCGCCCCCTCCAGCACGTCGAGCGCCCTCCCCGCCTCCGGGTAGGCGGGCATCGGGACGCCGACGTCCGCGCCGCAGGCCGCGAGCAGTTCGGGGAAGCGCCGGTACTCGCCCACGTGGTTCAGCGTCATCGCCGCCAGGATCGCCCGGTCCAGGGCGGCCGCGCCGATCCCCGCCGGGTCGAGCAGCGTCCCGTTCAGGTCGAAGACCGCCCAGCGGCTCACGCGCGGAGCACCTCGACCATGGCGTTGTAGTCGGGGACGCCGCTCGCGTCCCGCTCCCCCGCCCGGATCAGCGGGTTGCACTCCGGGAAGAACATCTGGACGTTGCCGGGCCGGATGCGGGCGACGTGCGCCCGGGCCCGCACCTCCCCGCAGCCGGAGCGCACCAGCAGCGGGTCGCCCTCCCCCACGCCGATCCGCCGGGCGTCGTCGGCGGAGATGAAGAGGGCGTCGCGCCCCGCCCCCGTCAGCGGGTCGCGCTCGCGGAATACCATCGAGTTGAACTGCCTGCCGCGCCGCGTCGACAGCAACAGGTGGCCCTCGGGGACGCGCCGCTGCGGCGGCTCGACCACCGCGAAGCGCGCCAGTCCGTCGGGCGTGGGGAACTCCCAGCCGTCGCACAGCCGCTCGCCGCCCCACTGCACCTGGTCGCCCGTGTCGAACAGGCTCTCGATCCCCTGGTAGGCGGGCACGACGTCCGCGATCTCCACGCGGATGTCCTGCCCGCTCGCCCACGTCATGTGGTGCGCCCGCCCCGGGTCGACGCGCGCCGCCAGGTCGCTGAAGATCTCCCACTCCGTCCGCGCCTCGCCCCGCCGCGGCCCCCGGATCTCGGGGCTGTACGCGATGCGCCGCTCGGTGGTGGTCTCGGTGCCGCCGCCGCGCTGCTCGTACCGGGTCGCGGCGGGCAGCAGCACCACCACCTCGCCCGGGTCGACGAGCATCTGCGTGGTCACGACGATGTCCTGGTGCACGCGCACCGGCGTGCGCGCCAGGCGCTCGGCCACCAGGGCGGGCTCGGGGAGGACGTCCAGGAAGTTGCCGCCGCTGGAGTAGAGCACCTCCAGCCCGCCCGACCCGGCCGCCTCCAGCATCCGCTCGGCGTCGAGCCCCGGCGCCGCGGGCACCGGGAACCCCCACCGCTCCGACAGCGCGGCCGCCGACTCCTCGGTGACCGGCACCCCGCCGGGGAACGCCGTGGCGTACGCGCCCATCTCGGCGCCGCCCTGCACGCCGGAGTGGCCCCGGATCGGCATGAGGCCGGCCCCGGGGCGCCCGACGTTGCCGCGCGCGAGCGCCAGGTTGATGACGGCGCGCACGTTGTCCGAGCCGAACGCATGCTGGGTCAGGCCCATCGACCACACCAGCACCGCGGAGTCGGCGGCCGCGTACATCGCCGCGAACCGCTCCATGTCGGCGCGCGACGCGCCCGACAGCCGCTCCAGCTCGTCCCAGCCCAGGGCGTCGAGCGCCCGCTCGAGCGCATCCCAGCCGGTGGTGTGCCCGTCGATGAACCCCCGGTCGAGCCCGCCCGCGGAGCGCAGCGCCTGGAGCGCGCCCGCGATGAACGCGATGTCGCCGCCGGTGGAGACCTGGAAGAACGCGTCGGTCATCTTCGTCCCGAACAGCGCGCTCTCGGCGTTGGACGGCACCCAGTAGCGCTCGAGGCCGGGCTCCCGGTACGGGTTCACGACCGCGACCTTCGTGCCCTCCCGGCGCGCCAGGTACAGGTACTTCATGACGACGGGCTGCGCGTTGGCCACGTCCGAGCCGAACAGCACCACCAGGTCGGTCGCCAGCAGGTCCGTGTACGAGATGGTCGTCGCGCCCGCCCCCACCATCGAGCGCAGCGCGGCGGTGGACGGCGCGTGGCAGACCCGGGCGGCGTTGTCGACGTTGTTGGAGCCGAGGAAGCGCGTGAGCTTGCCGGCCGCGTAGTAGACCTCGTTGGTGATGCCGCGGGCGGTCATGTACAGCCCGAAGCGCTCGCCGCCCGCGCGCCGGATGCGGCCGGCCACCAGGTCGAGCGCGTCGTCCCACGACACGCGCGTGAACCCGGGGTCGCCGGCGCGCCGCACCATCGGGTACGCGAGCCGCCCGAGGTCGCGCAGCTCCGCGCCGGACAGGCGTCGCAGGCCCTCCACGTCGGCGAGCCGGCCGTGGTCCATCTCGCCCATCGTGTTGAGGCGCAGCAGGCTGAGGCGCGTGGTGCACAGGTGGACGCCGTCCATCGTCCAGTCGTGGAGGCCCGCGACGCCCAGGGCGCAGCCGTCGCAGACGCCCTCGCGCAGGATCCGCGACGCGTACGGCAGGGCGCGCCGGTTCTCCCACGCCACCCGCAGCATGTCCATGTAGTGGTTCGGCTTCGTCAGCCCGGCGCCGTTCGGCCGCAGGCTGGCCCAGAGGTCCCGCCGGCGGGGCCTCGTCCGGGCCATCAGCCCTCCACGATCCGCTCGGCGCCGCAGTACACGTTGAACCCGTCGTCGCGGAGGAAGCCGACGAGGGTCATCCCCAGCCGCTCGGCCGCGTCGGCGGCCAGGCTGGAGGGCGCGGAGACGGCCGCCAGCACCGTGATCCCGGCGACGGCGGCCTTCTGGACGATCTCGAACCCGGCGCGGCCCGACACCACCAGCACCCGGCCGTGGAGCGGCAGGTCCCCCGCCAGCGCGGCGGCGCCGATCGCCTTGTCGACGGCGTTGTGGCGCCCGATGTCCTCGCGCGCCAGCAGGAGCCGCCCCTGCGGGTCGAACACCCCGGCGGCGTGGAGACCGCCGGTGGCGTCGAACACCCGCTGCGCGGCGCGCAGGCGGCCGGGCATCGCCAGCAGGGCGTCGCCGGCGACGGGCGGGCCCTCGGGCAGCGGGTCGCAGCGGACCTCCACCGCGTCGAGGCTGGTGACGCCGCAGATCCCGCAGGCCGACGTCATGGCGTGGACGCGGTCGGCGCCGAGCGTCACGGGGCGGACGCTGCGGACGGTCACCACGTTGAAGCGCTGCTCGTCGCGGTCGACGTCGTCGCAGTAGGCGACCCGGTCGATCGAGCCGGGGGCCACGACGCCCTCGGTCACCAGGAGGCCCGCGGCCAGCTCGAAGTCGTTCCCCGGCGTGCGCATCGTGACCGCCACGGTGTCGGTCGCGCCGTCCGGTCCCGTCACGCGGACCTCCATCGGCTCCTCGCCCGCGAGCCGGTCGCGCAGCGTGCGCCGCGCGCCGCCCCTGACGGCCACCACGCGGCGGCGTGCGGCGGGGGCGCTCATCCTGTCACGATCAGCCCATGGGCGAGCACGACGTGACCGTCGAGCGGGCGCGGGAGATCGCCC
>DASSBX010000493.1:0-6046 GCA_035698305.1 Miltoncostaeaceae bacterium
AGCCTGGTCCGCGTCCGTCACCTCGACCTCGATGCGCAGCGTGTGCGCGGCGGAGGCGCGCGCGAGGCGCACCACCTCCCCGACCGTGACGCCTCGCGCGGCGGCGGCGGCCAGGTGGTTGTCCTTCACCAGCACGCGGTCGTGGAGGCCCATCCGGTGGTTCACCCCGCCGCCCGCGACGACCGCGGCCTTCTCGAGCGCGCGCATCCCCGGCGTCGTCTTGCGGGTGTCGAGGACCGCCGCCGGGGCGGCCGCCTCCACGTAGGCGGCCGTGAGCGTCGCCACCCCTGACAGGTGGCACAGCAGGTTCAGCAGCGTCCGCTCGGCGGTGAGCACCGACCGGGCCGACCCGTCGATCTCGCACACCACCGACCCCGGCTCCAGGGGCGCGCCGTCGTCCAGCCGCCAGTCCCCCGACACCCCGGTCTGGCGCAGGACCTCCTCCGCCGCCTCCCGGCCCGCCAGCACCCCCGGCCGGCGGGCGACCACCCGCGCGGTGGCGATGGCTCCGGCGGGGACGAGCAGCTCGGACGTGATGTCGCCGCGCCCCCCGAGGTCCTCGGCGAGCGCGGCGGCGACGACCTCCGCGGCCGTCATGCCAGGGCGAGCATCCGGTCGAGGGCGAGACGCCCCAGCCGGGCCATCTCCGGGTCGACGGCCACCACGTTCACGATCTCGCCGGCCGCGAGCGACTCGAGGCACCACGCCAGCTTCGGCAGGTCGATCCGGTTCATGGTGGCGCAGGGGCAGATGTCCTCCTTCAGGCAGGAGATCCGCTTGTCGGGGTGGCGGAGCCGCAGGCGGTTGACCAGGTTCCAGTCCGTCCCGATCACGGCGGACGCGCCCGCGGGCAGCTCGGCGCAGCGGCGGATGATGTACTCGGTGCTGCCGTCCTCGTCGGCCGCCTCCACCACGGGGCGCGGGCACTCGGGGTGCACGATCACCGTCACGTCCGGGTCGGCCTCCCGCGCCGCCTCGATCTGGCGGACGTTGAAGCCGGTGTGGACGTTGCAGAAGCCCTTCCAGAGGATCACCGGCGCATCGGCCAGCTCGTCGGCGGGGATGCCGCCGAGCTCCGCCATCCGGGGGTTCCAGACGAGCGGGGCGCCCGGGTCCATCCCCAGGCGGCAGGCGGTGTTGCGGCCCAGGTGCTCGTCGGGGAAGAAGAACACGGCGTCGCCCTCCGAGAGCGCCCAGCGGAAGGCCTTCTCGGCGTTGCCGGACGTGCAGACGGCGCCGCCGTGCGCGCCGACGAACGCCTTCAGGTCGGCCCCCGAGTTCATGTAGGTGAGCGGCACGACCCTCTTGCCGGGGAGCGCCTGCGTCATCTGGTCCCACGCGTCGCGGACGGTGTAGATGTCCGCGCACTCGGCCAGGTGGCAGCCGGCGCCGAGGTCCGGGAGGACCACGGTCTGGTGGGGGGCGCGAAGGACGTCGGCGGCCTCCGCCATGAAGTAGACGCCCAGGAACACGATCAGCTCGGCCCCGGTGGCCTCGGCGCCGCGGCGGGCGAGCAGGAACGAGTCGCCCGTCACGTCCGCGAAGGCGATGACCTCGTCGCGCTGGTAGTGGTGGCCCAGGATCACGGCCCGGTCGCCCAGGGCGTTGCGGGCGGCCCAGGCGCGCTCCCAGAGCTCCTCCTGGCCGGCCGCCGTCTCGGTGGACGGCAGCGCGCAGGCGGGCCCGGTGGCGGGACCCATCGCGGTGGTGGTCATGCGGCCTCCAGGGCGAAGGCCCGGCTGCTGCGCCGGGCGGGGGGGACGAGGTACGGCTGACCGCCGGCCCACGCGATGCGGCGGGCCTGGGCGGGGTCGGGGAGGGGGAAGTCGGAGCGGTAGTGGGCGCCGCGGCTCTCCGTGCGGATGTCCGCCGCGGCCGCCGCGAGCCTCGCGACGAGCAGGAGGTTCGCGGCCTCGACGTCGTCGCCGTGGGCGACCGCGTCGAGGGCGGCGGCCGCCGCGGCCAGGCCGGCGGCGTCGCGCTCCACGCCCACGCCGTCCCACATCGCCGCCTGCACGGCGCGGCGCGCGTCCCCCGTAGCGGGGACGCCGTCCGGCGCCGGCACCGCGGCAGCGACCGTTCCCTCCGGCCATGCGTCCACGTCGCCGGCGATCGCCTCGGCGGCGCCGGCGGCCATCACGGCCGCCTCCAGCAGTCCGTTCGACGCGAGCCGGTTCGCGCCATGCGCGCCCGTCGCCGCGCACTCGCCGATCGCGAACAGCCCCGGCAGCGTCGCGCGCCCCGCCATGTCGGTGAGCACGCCGCCGATCGCGTAGTGGGCCGCCGGCGTCACCGGGATGGGATCGCGCGCCAGGTCCAGGCCGTGCTCGGCGCAGATCGCCGCGACCGTGGGGAAGCGGCGGCGCACCTCGCCGGGGTCGAGGTGCCGCAGGTCGAGCGTCACGTCCGCGTCCATCAGGCGCGCCCGCCGGGCGATGGCCCGGGCCACCACGTCGCGGGGGCCGAGCTCGGCCATCGGGTGCTCGTCCGGCATGAACCGGTACCCGGCGGCGTCGCGGAGGATCGCCCCCTCCCCGCGGACGGCCTCGCTCACCAGCCCCAGGGGGCCGTCGCCCAGCGCGAGGGCGGTGGGGTGGAACTGCACGAGCTCCAGGTCGGCGAGCGCGGCCCCCGCGCGGGCGGCCAGCGCGGGGCCGTCGGCCGTGGCGCCGGGGGGGTTGGTGGTCCGCGCGTACAGGTGGCCCGAGCCGCCGGTGGCGAGCACCACCGCCCGGGCCCAGCGGGTGATCTCCCGCCCGTCGGCGCCGCGTGACCGCAGGCCGCACGCCCGCCCGTGGCGGACGACGACCTCGACGGCCGACTCGCGCTCGGCGATCGTCACCCGCGGGTCGCGGCGCAGGGCGCGGGCGAGGGCGGCGACGATGTGGGCGCCGGTCGCGTCGCCGCCCGCGTGGACCACGCGCGCCGCCGAGTGCGCGCCCTCGCGCCCCAGCTCGAGGCCGCCGGACGCGTCGAGGTCGAACCGGACGCCGCGGCGCAGCAGCGTCCCGACCTGTGCGGGGCCCTCCGCGCAGATCCGGGCGACCGCCTCCACGTCGCAGAGGCCCGCGCCCGCCGCCACGGTGTCGGCCACGTGGGCGTCCACCGTGTCGCCGGCGTCCACCGCGGCCGCGATCCCGCCCTGGGCGCGGCGCGTGCTGCCCTCGCCGAGGTCCGCCTTCGTGACCAGCACCACGGGGCCCGCCTCCGCGGCCGCGAGGGCGAGGAGGCCGCCCGCGATGCCACTGCCGACCACGATCACCGGGTCCCTGTCGGCTACTCCGACCAATTTGTTGTCCTCCTGACGGAAACACTCCGACGAATTGGCGTCAGCGCGACAATAGCGCGTGGCGGGGCCCGTTGGTGGCCGACCCCGCGAGGTCGGCGACCCCGCCCGCCTACACTGTCGCCGTGTCCATCCGCGTCTCAGCCCGGCTCGAGGCCATCCCGCGCTACGAGCCCGGGCTCACGACGGCCGAGGTCCTCGCCAGGTTCGGCCTGGAGGCGGCGGTCAAGCTCGCGTCCAACGAGAGCCCCTTCCCGCCGATGCCCGAGGTGGCGGAGGTGGTCACGGCCGGGATCGGCGCCCTCAACCGGTACCCCGACGGCCCGGCGCGCGCGCTGCGGCGGGCGCTGGCGGAGCGCCACGGGGTCGGTCCGGACGAGGTGGTCGTCGGCAACGGCTCGTGCGAGCTCATCCTGTACGCCGGCCAGGCGCTGCTCGACCCGGGGATGAGCGTCGTCCACGCCGACCCGTCGTTCGCGCTCTACCCCCATCTCGCGGCCGCCGCCGGCGCGCGTGCCGTCGCGGTGCCGCTCGCGCCCGACATGGGGCACGACCTGGACGCGATGGCGGCAGCGGTGGACGAGACCACCCGCCTGGTCATCGTGTGCAACCCGAACAACCCGACCGGCGTGTACCGCTCGGCGGACGAGATCGAGCGCTTCGTCGACGGCCTCCCCGAGGACCTGGCGATCCTGGTGGACGAGGCCTACTTCGACTTCGTGGACCGCCCGGACGCGGGCCGCACGATGTCCCTCGCCCGCGAACGCCCCAACCTGCTGGTGACGCGGACGTTCAGCAAGGCCCACGGCCTGTGCGGCCTGCGGGTGGGCTACGGCGTCGGCGGGTCCGCCTGGATCGCGGCGCTCGACAAGGTGCGCCAGCCGTTCAACACGAACGCGCTCGCGCAGGCCGCGGCCCTCGAGAGCCTGCGGCACCCGCACGACCTGGTCCGCAGGGTCCGGGCGGTGGTCGACGAACGTGCCAGGGTGACCGCCGCGCTCGCGGATACGAGCTGGGCCTTTACCGCCAGCCAGGCCAACTTTATCCTGGTGCGGCCGGATTCCGATCCGGCGGATGGATCGGTCGGTGCCCACGAGCGGCTGTTGCGCCTCGGCGTGATCGTGCGGGATGGCGCGCCGCTCGGATGTCCGGGACTCCTTCGCGTCTCCATCGGGACCCCGGACGAGAACGACGCATTCCTCACGGCGCGAGCCCGCCTCGCCGCGCCGGCCCACCACGAGAGCGGACCAGGACGGACACAACCATGATGATCGTGATGCAGCAGGGCGCCACCGAGGAGCAGGTGCGCCACGTGATCGACCGGATCGAGCAGGTCGGCGCGAAGGCCCACCCCTCACGCGGCGAGTTCGTCACGGTCATCGGCGCCATCGGCGACGACCGGGCGCTCATCTCGTCCCTCAACCTCGAGGGCGAGCCGGGGGTCGAGAAGGTCGTCCCGATCCTCAAGCCGTACAAGCTGGTCTCGGCGGAGTTCCGGGGCCGCGACACCGTGGTCGAGGTCGCCGGCCGGGCGATCGGCGGCGGCGCGTTCGGCCTCATCGCCGGGCCCTGCGCGGTCGAGTCGCGCGAGCAGACGCTGGCCTCCGCCCGCGCCTGCAAGGCCGCGGGCGCGACGGCGCTGCGCGGCGGCGCGTACAAGCCGCGCACGTCGCCCTATGCGTTCCAGGGCCTCGGCAAGCCTGCCCTCGAGATCCTCGCCGAGGCGCGCGAGGAGACCGGCCTGCCGATCGTGACCGAGCTCATGGACGTCCGCCAGCTCGAGGACGTCCTCGAGGTCGCCGACATGATCCAGCTCGGCGCCCGCAACATGCAGAACTTCGACCTGCTCCGGGAGGTCGGCCGCACCAACGTGCCGGTGCTGCTGAAGCGCGGCCTGTCGGCGACGGTGGAGGAGTGGCTGCTGTCGGCCGAGTACGTCGCCCGCGAGGGCAACAGCGCGATCGTGCTGTGCGAGCGCGGCATCAGGACCTTCGAGACGGCCACCCGCTCCACGCTCGACATCTCCGCCGTTCCCGCCGCCAAGCAGCACACGGGCCTGCCGGTGATCGTCGACCCGTCGCACGCGGCCGGCAAGCGCGACCTGATCCTGCCGATGGCGCGCGCCGCCGTCGTCGCCGGCGCCGACGGGCTGATCGTCGAGGTGCACCCCGCGCCCGAGAACGCCCTGTGCGACGGGCCGCAGGCCCTGCACGCCGAGACCTTCGGCGCGTGGGTGGCGGACGTGCAGCGCTGCGTCGACCTGATGGGCCTCGTGATCTCCGGCGCCGACGAGCAGGTGGCGGTCGGCGCCTGACCCCATGAGCGTGGGCCCGGTCGCCATCGTCGGCGTCGGGCTCATGGGTGGGTCGCTCGGCCTGGCGCTGCGCGACGGCGACGCCGGCGAGGTCCGCGGCGTCGATCCCGACCCCGAGGCGCTGCGCGTCGCGCGGGCGGTCGGGGCGATCACGGACGCCGCCGCGTCGGTCGAGGAGGCTGCGGACGGCGCCGCCACCGTGGTGCTGGCCGCGCCGGTCCCGGAGATCGCGGCGCTCGCGCGACGCGCTGTGGCGGCGGGCGGCCCCGACTGCCTGGTCACCGACCTCGGCTCCGCGAAGGGCGCCGTGATGGCGGCGCTGTCGGCGGCGGAGCGGGAGCGGTTCATCGGCGGCCATCCCGTCTGCGGGGCGGAGCGGACCGGCGTGGCGTTCGCGCGCGGCTCGCTGTTCCGCGGCGCCACCTGGTTCCTGACCCCCGCCGCCG
>DASSBX010000494.1:0-3772 GCA_035698305.1 Miltoncostaeaceae bacterium
GGAGGTCCCGGCCGACCTCTCCATCGCGGGACTCGACGACCTGCCGGGGTCGGACGCGGCCGGCCTCACCACCGCGCTGGTGCCGTACCGCGCGCTCGGCGAGCGGGCGGGTGACCTGCTCATGGCCGAGTTCGACGGCGCCCACCTGCAGTCGTTCGCCGACCTGCCCACGGCCCTCACCATCCGCCGGTCCACCGGACCATCCCCCTGACACAGGAGCGCCCGACGTCCATGTCCTCGCACATCCACCGCAGCCACGAGTCCGTCTCCGGCGGGTTCACCGAGACCGCCTCCGACTACGAGGACGCCGTCCGCTTCAACATCGAGGGCGCCCAGCGCCTCGTCCTGAGCATCCCGCCCGGCGTCTACGACGACGTCCTCGACGTCGGGTGCGGCACCGGGTGGGCGGCCCAGGCGGTGATCGACAGGTTCCGGCCCGCGCGGATCACCGGCGTCGACCCCGCGGCGGGGATGCTGGAGAAGTTCCAGGCCAAGCTGGGGGACATCGAGGGCGTGGAGGTCACGCTCGCCGAGGCCGACGTGGAGCACATGCCCGTGGAGGAGGGCGCGTTCGACCTGGTGATCTGCTCGATGGCCTACCACTGGTTCCCGCGCAAGTGGGAGGCGGCGAAGGCGATGGCCCGGGCGCTGCGGCCCGGCGGCGTCGTGGCGATCCTGATGTCCGGCCGCGGCGGCGAGCAGGCCTACCGGGACGTCATCTCCAACGTCGAGCCGATCAACTACCGCTGGGTCGGGGCCTTCGACGGCAACCTGCGCAGCGTCCCGGAGATGGAGGACTACCTCGTCACCGCCGGCCTGGAGCCGGTGGACATCTGGATGGAGACCCGGGTGCGCCACACCTCGGTGGAGGCGTACATGGAGCGCATGCGCGTGGTCGCCGGCCACATGATCGGCGACCAGAGCGAGGCCGACGTGGCCGAGTACGTGGCCAGGATCGAGGCGGAGCTGCGCGCCCGCTCGGGCCCCCGCGGGTGGAGCTACGAGTTCGCCAAGCTCTTCGCCGTCGCCCGCAAGCCCGGCTGAGGGGCCGGGGATGCGTCCGACCCGCAGGCCGGTGTAGCGTGGCACCGCAGAGCGGGACGAGGCGGGGGAGGCGCGGCTGATCCCCCGTCGATCACCGACATGAGGGGGATCCGAGATGGCGTTCGAGTGGAAATGCGACGACTGCGATGAGAGCTATCGCGAGGACACCGCCGCCGGACTCATCAAGCGCGCTGCCGCCCACCACCATGAGCACCACGGCGGGCCCGCGGAGATGACGCCCGAGCTCGAGGCGGCGCTCCGGGCCAAGGTGACCGAGGTCTGAGGGGCACGGACGGACCGCAGCTGAGCACGTCGCCGAGATCGAGGCGGGGCTGCGCGTGAACTGACCACGGACCTGCGCGACACGGCCCATGGGGGGCGGGACCACCCCGGCCCTCCCGGGAGACCCTGACGCAACGATCAGGTGTCGCGCAGGTGCGTGGTCAACGCAGCTCGAGGCCGCGGTCGCCGGCGGCGGCGGGTGAGGCGCGGCTCGCGGTGCGCGGCGCGCTCTCCGCCGCCAGCGCCGTGCGGAGCACCCGTGCCACGTCGTCGATGACGGCGCGGCTGCGGTCGATGACGCCACCCATCTGGAAGCAGGCGTGGATGAGCCCGTCGTAGCGCTTCGCCGTGACGGCGACGCCCGCCCCGCGGAGACGGTCGGCGTACGCCTCGCCCTCGTCGCGGAGCGGGTCGTACTCGGCGGTCACCACCAGAGCCCGGGGTAGCCCTTCGAGGACGCCCGTCAGCAGCGGCGAGGCCAGGGGGTCGGCCGCGTCCTCGGAGCTCGACAGGTAGTGGCGCCAGAACCAGCGCAGATCCGCGCGGGTGACGAGGAACCCCTCGCCGAACTCCCGCTGCGAGGCGCTGTCGCACGCCGGGTCCAGCATCGGGTAGACCAACGCCTGGAAGGCGAGATCCGGTCCGCGCTCCCGGGCCATGAGGGCGACGGACGTCGCGAGATTCCCGCCGCAGCTGTCGCCCGCGACGGCGAGCCGGTCGGGATCGATGGCCAGCCCGGCGGCGTTGGCGGCGACCCACGCCGTCGCCGCGTAGGCGTCCTGGTGCGCGGTGGGGAAACGGTGCTCCGGCGCGAGCCGGTATCCCACCGAGACCACGGCGCAGCCCGCCCGGTTCGCCAGCGCCCGCAGCGGCGCGTCGATGGTGTCGAGCCCGCCGCACACGAAGCCGCCCCCGTGGAAGTAGACGACGGCCGGGAGCGGGGCATCGCCCACCGGCGCGTAGACCCGCAACGGGACCACCCCTCCTCGCACGGCGACCTCGGCCTCGCTCGTCGCGATCGGCTCCGGCGGGCCGGCGAGCGCCCGCAGCTCGACGAGCGTCCGGCGCGCCTCGGCGACCGTCATCGCCGCGAAGCCCGGATACCCCGACGACGCGAACTGATCGATCAGGTCGCGCGTCTGGTGGTCGAGCGTCACGGCGTCATCCGTCGTCAGGCGATCAGGCGCCGGTACAGCGCCTCGGTCTCGGGGCTGGGATCGAGGCCGTGGCGGTCGCGGAGCACCGCCCGGCACTCGTGGTACTGGCGAACCGCCAGCGCACGCTCGCCGGAGCGGGCATACGTGTCCATGAGGGCGCGATGGACCGACTCGCGGTCGGCGTCGGCCTCGAGCAGCCAGAGATAGCGGTCGACCGCGCCGCGCGCGTCGCCGGCCTCGAGCAGGCGGCCCGCGAGCTCCTCCACCACCACCGCGCGGGCCCGCTCGAGCTCGGCTCGGGCGGGCATCGCCCAGTCGTCGTAGGGCCACTCCGCCAGGAACGGGCCGCGATAGGCGTCCTCGGCGAGGGCCAGGCGCGCCGTCCGGTCATCGCCGTCCTCGCCTCGGGGGTTCCTGGCCAGGCGGAGGAGGTCGTGGGCGTCGCACGAGTCGGCGCCGTCGAGGACCAGCCGATACGTGTCGCCGTCGGTGACCAGCAGCGTCGACGGGTCGCGTCTGGCGCGGTCCGGCTCCAACGCACGGCGGAGGGTGTGCAACGCGGTGTGGAGGGCGGCGAGCGCCCGTTCGCGCGGCACGTCCGGCCACAGGAGATCGAGGAGCGGCTCCCGGTGCACCGGGAGACGCGCGGCGAGGAACACGGCGAGGAGCGTCCGGCTCTGGGGCATGCGACCGACCGCCAGCTCCGGCACGGCCGCGTCGCCACGCCGGACCTCCAGCCGCCCGAGCGTCAGGATCCGGATCGCCGGTCGCGCACTCGGACCAGGTCCGTTGGCGTGGGAGGGCGCGGACGGGGCCGGTCGGGAGGGCCGGGCGGGGCCCTGCGCCTTCGCGCGCAGGAACGCCGCCAGCACGGGGCGGATCGCCCACGATGGACCAGGATCTGGGAGACCGGGGGACACGAGCCGCACGCGCTCCAGCTCGTCGATCGCCCCAGGTGCGTGGGCCGCCCCGCAGATCTCCACGGCGGTGGCCGCGTGGAACGACCCGCTCGCGGCCGCCCCGACGAGCAGCGAACGGGCGGCCTCGGAGCGTCGCAGGACCGCCCAGACGCAGCAGCAGGCGAAGCTCATCCACGCCGCATGCGGCGTCCCCTCCGTCCCGCCCCGCTCTACCAGGCGGTCGGCGGCATCGATCCCCCGCTCCGGCACGTCTCCGCCGAGGGCGATCTGAAGGAGCCGCAGCAGCGTCACGCCCGCGCGTTCGGCGTCGCCGGCGTCCCGGAAGGCGGCCGCGGCGCGCTCCATGAGCTCGAGCGCGGCGACGTGGTC
>DASSBX010000495.1:0-6939 GCA_035698305.1 Miltoncostaeaceae bacterium
GGGGCCGCCCGCGCACTGCAGCGCGAGCTGGCGGGGTCGGAGGGGCTCGCGGGCGTCCTCGGCCCCGCCACGCCGCCGGCGGTCGGCCTGGGGACCCGGCCCCGGGGGGTGTTCGTGGAGCGGGGCGCCCACGTCGCCCGGTACCTGCTGCTGCTCGACACCGACCCGCTCGGCCCGGCGGCCATCGCCGACGTGCGGCGGCTCGACGACCGGCTGCCCGGCATGCTGGCGCGCGCGGGCATGCCGCGCGCCACGGCCGCGATCGCGGGTGACACGGCCCTCGCGTCGGAGGCGCTGCGCGCCACGCGGAGCGACCTGCTGCGCGTGGGCGCCGTGGCCCTGGTCGCGATCCTGGTGATCCTGTCGCTGGCGCTCGGCTCGGTCGCCGCGCCGCTGGTGCTGCTGGGCGGCGCCGCTCTGGCGCTGGTGGCGACGATCGGCGCGGCCACGCTCGTGATCCAGCCGGCGGCCGGGGCCGCCGGCGTCCAGTACTTCGTGCCGTTCGCGGCGGCCGTGCTGCTGCTGTCGCTCGGCTCCGACTACGGCGTCTACATGCTGCGGAGCATCGCCGACCGGGCGCGGACGCGGTCCCCCGTGGCCGCGGTGACCGGTGCGCTGCGGGCGTCTGCGGGCGCGATCGCCCTGGCCGCGGGGATCCTCGCCGGCAGCTTCGCGCTGCTCGCCATCGTGCCGCTCGACCCCTTCCGCGAGTTCGCGGTGGCGATGGTCATCGGGATCGCGCTGGCCGCCGTCGTCGTGCCGATGGTGGTGGTGCCGCCCGTCCTCGTCGCCCTCGGGCGGAGGGCGCTGCGGCGCGGCCCCGCGCCGCAGCCGGGCGCGCCGTCGCCGGGAGGGTTTGCCGGGCGCGCCCTCCGGGAAGTGGCCCGCCGTCGGCCAGAGTCCTGAGGAGGTTCTCATGTCCGTCCGCCGCTCCGTCGCCCGCTGGCCCGTCCTGCGCCAGCTGCGCGGCATGGACCGCCAGGGCGTCGGCGCCGCGGCCCAGTCGGACCGGTCGCGGGCATGGCGGGCGCGGACCGAGGACCCCGACCGCACCGTCGCCTCGATCTGCCCCTACTGCGCCGTCGGGTGCGGGCAGCTCGTCCACGTGAAGGACGGCGAGGTCACCCATATCGAGGGCGACCCGGCCAGCCCCATCTCGCGGGGCCGCCTGTGCCCGAAGGGCCAGGCGTCGCGGAGCCTCAGCCAGAGCCCGCTGCGCCAGTACCGGGTGCGCTACCGGCGGCCGTACGCCACCGTCTGGGAGGACCTCCCGCTCGAGCAGGCGATGGAGATGATCGCCGATCGCATCGTCGCCGCGCGGGCCGACACCTGGGAGGAGGTGACGGCCTCGGGTGCCCCCGCCCGCCGCACCATGGGCATCGCCCAGCTCGGGGGCGCGACCCTGGACAACGAGGAGAACTACCTGATGCGCAAGCTGACGGCGGGCCTCGGGATCATCCAGGTCGAGAACCAGGCGCGAATATGACACTCCGCGACGGTCCCCGGTCTGGGGACCTCGTTCGGGCGCGGCGGCGCCACCGACTACCAGCAGGACCTCCAGAACAGTGACGCGATCACGATCATGGGGTCCAACATGGCCGAGAACCACCCGGTCGGCTTCCAGTGGGTCATGGAGGCGCGCGAGCGGGGGGCCCGGATCTTCCACGTCGACCCGCGGTTCACGCGGACGAGCGCGATGGCCACGGACCACATCCGGATCCGGCCCGGCTCGGACATCGCCTACCTCGGCGGGCTGATCAACTTCATCCTCGAGCACGGGCGCGAGTTCCGGGAGTACGTCACCGCCTACACCAACGCGCCGGTGCTCATCGGCGAGGACTTCCGCGACACGGAGGACCTCGACGGGCTGTTCTCCGGCTACGACGCCGAGTCGGGGACCTACGACCCGTCGTCGTGGCAGTACGCCGGGATGGAGATGCACGGCGCGGCCGGCCAGCGCGAGTCCGGCGTGTCGGCTGCCCACGCCGCCGGCGGCGGCGGCGGGCGCCTCGAGAGCGGCGAGCCGCCCGAGGAGGACCCCACGCTGGAGCACCCCCGCTGCGTGTTCCAGCTGCTCCGCAAGCACTACCGCCGCTACACGCCGCAGTTCGTGGCCGAGACGTGCGGCTGCAGCGCGGACCAGTTCCTCGACCACGCGAACGCGCTCTGCGACGCCTCGGGGCGCGAGCGCACCGGCGCATTCGTCTACTCGGTGGGCTGGACCCAGCACACCGTGGGCGTGCAGTACATCCGCGCCGCGGCGATCGTCCAGCTGCTGCTGGGCAACATGGGGCGCCCGGGCGGCGGGATCCTGGCCCTCCGCGGCCACGCGTCCATCCAGGGCTCCACGGACATCCCGACGCTCTACAACCTGCTGCCCGGCTACCTGCCGATGCCGCACGCCGAGCGCTACGGCGACCTCGACGGCTACGTCGCCGCCAACGAGCAGCCCACCGGGTGGTGGGGGAACATGCGCGCCTACATGGTCAGCCTGCTCCGGGCCTACTACGGGCAGAGGGCGACGGCGGACAACGACTGGGGCTTCGGCTGGCTCCCCCGGATCGACAAGGACGACTCCGCCTACCGGACGACCATGGCGATGATCGACGGCACGGTGAAGGGCTTCATCGTGGCCGGCGAGAACCCGGCCGTCGGGAACGCGAACGGGAGGGCGCACCGCAAGGCGCTCGCGAGCCTCGACTGGCTCGTGGTGCGCGACCTGTTCGAGATCGAGACCGCGGCCTTCTGGTACGACAGCCCCGAGGTGGCCGCCGGCGAGATCCGGCCCGAGGACATCGGCACGGAGGTCTTCCTCATGCCGGCCGCCGACCACACGGAGAAGGACGGCAGCTTCACCAACACGCAGCGGCTTCTGCAGTGGCACCACGCCGCGGTGCAGCCGAAGGGCGACTGCCGCTCCGAGCTCTGGTTCTACTACCACCTCGGCCGGCTGGTGAAGGAGCGGTTGGAGGACTCGCCCCTCCAGCGCGACGAGGGGTTCAGGGCCCTCACGTGGGACTACCCGACGCACGGGGCGCACGAGGAGCCGAGCGCCGAGGCGGTGCTCGCCGAGATCAACGGCTGGGACCTCACCACCGGGGAGCCGCTCGGCGGCTTCCCGCAGTTGAAGGACGACGGGACGACCGCCTGCGGCTGCTGGATCTACTGCGGCGTGCATGCGGAGGGGGTCAACCAGGCCGCCCGCCGCAAGCCCCGCTGGGAGCAGGAGCACTACACCGCCCTCGAGTGGGGCTGGGCCTGGCCGGCGAACCGGCGCATCCTCTACAACCGCGCGTCCGCCGACCGGGACGGCAGGCCGTGGTCGGACCGCAAGCGCTACGTCTGGTGGGACGCGGACGAGGGCAGGTGGACGGGCTACGACGTCCCCGACTTCGAGGTCTCCAAGCCGCCCGACTACCGCCCGTCCGAGGACGCCCGCGCCCAGGACGCGATCGCCGGCGACCACCCGTTCGTGATGCAGGGCGATGGCCGCGGCTGGCTGTTCGTGCCGCAGGGCGTCGTGGACGGGCCGATGCCGACCCACTACGAGCCGGCCGAGTCGCCGGGGCCGAACCCCCTGTACCGCCAGCGGGCGAACCCGGCGCGCCAGGACATCGAGCACCGCACCAACCCGGAGAACCCGGTCCCGGACGTGCCGGGCGAGGGCCCCTACCCGCACATCGCGACGACCTACCGCCTCACCGAGCACCACACCGCGGGCGGCATGTCGCGCACCGTCGCGGTGCTGTCGGAGCTGCAGCCCGAGATGTTCTGCGAGGTGAGCCCGGCGCTCGCCGAGCTGGAGGGGCTCGAGCACGGGGGCTGGGCGGTCGTCTCGACGTCCCGCGCCGAGATCGAGACGCGGGTCATGGTGACGCACCGGATGGCGCCCACGGAGATCGGCGGCCGCACCGTCCACGTGATCGGCCTCCCGTACCACTGGGGGTCCCGTGGCCTCGTGACGGGCGGGTCGGCGAACGACCTGACCGGCATCGCGATGGACCCGAACGTGCACATCCAGGAGAGCAAGGCGCTGACCTGCGCGATCCGCCCCGGCCGGCTGGCCGGCGGCGGCGGGAGGGGGGCCGCATGACCACGGAGCGCGCCGACGCGCTCGCCGCGCCGCACGGAGGCAACTGCGCCGACGGGTGGCGGACCTACGGGGACGACGCGCAGGAGCGTGTCGGGTTCTTCACCGACACCTCCATCTGCATCGGCTGCAAGGCCTGCGAGGTGGCCTGCAAGGAGTGGAACGACGTCCCCGACGACGGCTTCGCCTTCACGGGTCAGTCGTACGACAACACCGGCGCGCTCGGCGCGAACACGTGGCGCCACGTGGCGTTCATCGAGCAGGACCGGCCGGTGCGGGTGCCGGACGCGACGCCCCCGGCGCCGCACCCCCCGGGCGGTGACACGGGGGCGGCCGACGGCTTCCGCTGGCTCATGAGCTCCGACGTGTGCAAGCACTGCACGCACGCGGCGTGCCTGGACGTCTGCCCCACCGGCTCGTTGTTCCGCACCGAGTACGGCACCGTGGTGGTGCAGGAGGACATCTGCAACGGCTGCGGCTACTGCGTCCCCGCGTGCCCGTTCGGGGTGCTCGACCGGCGGGAGCGGCCGAACGCGTCGGTGGTGAAGCCCGACGGGCGCGTCCACAAGTGCACCCTCTGC
The DNA here is from genome assembly GCA_035698305.1 of Miltoncostaeaceae bacterium. Taxonomy (GTDB): domain Bacteria; phylum Actinomycetota; class Thermoleophilia; order Miltoncostaeales; family Miltoncostaeaceae; genus Miltoncostaea. The sequence goes on from DASSBX010000495.1 coordinate 4,672, forward strand.
TACGACCGGTTGAAGGTGGGCGAGGAGCCCGCCTGCGCCCGGGCGTGCCCCACCGACTCCATCCAGTTCGGCGAGCTGGACGAGCTGCGCCGGCGCGCCGACCGTCGCCTCGAGAAGCTGCGGGCCGAGGGGTGGGCGGACGCGCACCTGTACGGGCGCGACCCCCACGACGGCGTCGGCGGGTTCGGCGCGTTCTTCCTGCTGCTCGACCGGCCCGAGGTGTACGGCCTGCCGCCCGACCCCGTGGTCGCGACCCGCCACCTGGGGGAGATGTGGCGCTGGGCGGCCGCGGCCGCCGGGGCGGTCGTGGCCCTCGTGGCGGCGGTGTTCGCCGGCGGGCGGCGATGAGCGGGGACCGGGGCGCGGCCCGCGGCGACGCGCCGCAGTCGTACTACGGCCGCCCGATCATCAAGCCGCCGGTGTGGACGTGGGAGATCGGCGCGTACCTGTTCACCGGGGGCCTCGGCGGCGCGTCGGCCACCCTCTCGCTCGCCGCGCGGGCGGCGGGCGACCACCGGCTGGCGCGGACGTCGCTGCTGGTCGGCGCCGCCGCCGACGCCGCGTCCCTGCCGCTGCTCGCCCACGACCTGGGCCGGCCCGGGCGGTTCCTCAACATGCTGCGGATGTTCAAGCCGCGGTCGCCCATGAGCATGGGCAGCTGGATCCTGGCCGTCAGCGGAACCTCCTCGGGGGTCGCCGCCGCGCTCGAGGTCGCGGGACGGCTGCCGCGCCTGAAGCTGGCGGCCGAGGTGGCGGCGGGCCTGGCCGGGCCCGCGCTGTCCACCTACACCGGGGTGCTGCTGGCCGACACCGCCGTCCCCGCGTGGCACGAGGCGCGGCGCGAGCTGCCGGCCGTGTTCGGGATGAGCGCCGCGGCCAGCGCGGGGGCCGCCGCGACGCTGCTGCTGCCGCCGGCGGACGCGGGTCCGGCGCGGCGGCTGGCCGTGGCGGGGGTGATCGGCGAGGGCATCGCGATGGAGACCATGGAGCGCCGCATCGGGTTCGTCGGCGAGCCGTACCGGACGGGCACGCCGGGGCGGCTGGCCCGCTGGGCGAAGGCGCTCGCCGGCGTCGGGGCCCTGCTGCTGGGGCTCCGCGGGCGGCGCAGCCGCACGGCGTCGGTGGCGGGCGCGGCGATGGTGCTCGCGGGTGAGGTGTGCCTGCGGTTCTGCGTGTTCCGGGCGGGCTTCGACTCGGCCACGGACCCGGCGTACACGGTGCGACCCCAGCGCGAGCGCGCCGACGCCCGTGCCGCGGCGGCCGCCGGGGCTCAGGAGGCGGGGCCGTCCCCGGAGCCCGGCCGGATCGCCCCGGGCGACGGGGACGGTGCCAGGTAGTCGGGCCCGCCGGGTGGCGCCCCGCTCCGGGGCCCGGGTCGCGCGAGGCGGGCGGCGGCCCGCCCGTGCGTCGGCGCGATGCGCTCGCCCACCTCGTCCAGGCTGCCCCACCGCCTCCGCGCCGGCAGGGCGGCGAGCGCGCCGATCACCGCGTCGTCGGCCCCGGCGGCGCGGGCGTGGCGCAGCAGGTCGTGCCGCGTCGCGGGCAGCGGCACGCCCTCCAGCACGGCCTGCGTCCGGGCGGCGAGCGGCACGTCCATGCCGTCACGGCTCCCCGGCGCGGCGCCCGCGCAAACGGGCGCGGGTGCGCCGGCACGGAGCGGCGTAGGAATCGAACCTACCGGGCGGGATTCCCCGCCCCCACTCGTTTTGAAGACGAGGCGGGCCACCAGGCCCCGGCCGCTCCCCGCTCAGCCGCCTCCGCGGCCGGCTCGACGCAGGATACGTTCGTCGCCGCGCCGCACCGTGACGCCGGTCGCGTCGAGGTGCGCGGCCAGCGCCAGCGCGACCCGGCGTCCGACGCCCCACAGGTCGCGCAGCTCGGCCACCCGCATGGGGCCCGCGGCCAGCGCCGGCCGGGCGCGGTCGGCGGCGTCGGCGAGGGCGCCGGCGTCGAACCACAGGTCGCCCGCCGGCGCCGCCCGGCCGGCCGCGCGCAGGCGCCCGAGCCCCGCGCGCACCGCGTCGGGGGACAGGCCCGCCCGCTCGCCCAGCTGGTGGGGCGTCGGCGGGCGCAGCCCGCCCTCCTCGAGCAGGGCCCCCAGCCGCTCGGCCGCCGGGTCGAGCGCCGCCGCCCCCGGCGGCACCAGGCGCTGGCCGCGGACCGCGACCGCCCCCTCGGCGACGAGCGCGTCGATCAGCGCGGCGGCGGCCCCGGCGGGCAGGCCCGTCGCGGCGCGGGCCCGCGCCAGCGGCGCGCCGTCGTCGCCGA
>DASSBX010000496.1:0-2849 GCA_035698305.1 Miltoncostaeaceae bacterium
GACGGTGCAGGAACGCGCGATCAACGTGATCGACCCCGCGCACGGCACGGTGCTCGGGCTGGTCGACGAGGCGGGCGAGGACGGGGCCGCCGCGGCCGCCGAGGCCGCCGCCGCGGCCCAGCGGGGGTGGGCGCGCACCGCCCCCGCGGAACGCGGGGAGGCGCTGCGGGCGGCGGCCGCGGCGCTGCGCGCGCGGGCCCGCGACGTCGCCGCGCTCCAGTCGCGCGAGAACGGCCGGCCGCTGGCCGAGTCGCTCGGCGGCGTGATGGCGGGGGCCGGGACGCTGGAGGAGTACGGGGCGATGGCCGCCATGCCCCGCGGCCGCACCCTGGCGGGCGCCTGGGACGCCACCGACTTCGCCGCGCCGGAGCCGCGCGGCGTCGCCGCCGCGCTGGTGCCGTGGAACGACCCGGTCGCGATCGCGTGCGGCCCGATCGGCGCGTGCCTGGCGGCGGGGAACGCGATCGTGGTGAAGCCGTCCGAGAAGACGCCGCTGTCGACGATGCTCCTCGCCGACGTCCTCGCCCCCCACCTGCCGCCCGACGTGCTGCGGGTGATCACCGGCGGCCCGGAGACGGGCCGGGCGCTCATCGGCCGCCGGGAGGTGCAGGTGGTGCTGCACACCGGCTCGGTGGCGACCGGCCGCGCGGTGGCCGCCGAGTGCGGCCGCCGCCTGGTGAAGGCGGTGCTGGAGCTGGGCGGCAAGGACCCGCTGATCGTCGACGAGGACGTCGACCCCGAGTGGGCGGCCGGCCAGGCCGCCTCGGGGGCGTTCGCCAACGCGGGGCAGGTGTGCACGTCGGTCGAGCGCATCTACGTCCACCGGGCGGTCGCCCCCGCCTTCATCGACGCGCTGGCCGCGCGGGCCGGGGCGCTGCGGCCGGGCGACCCGCTCGAGCCGTCCACCACCCTCGGGCCGCTCATCGACGCCGGCCAGCGCGACGTGGTGGAGGACCACCTCGCCGAGGCGATCGGGCGGGGCGCCGAGGCGGTCGCCGGCGGGGCCCGCCTGGACGGCGAGGGGTTCTTCCACCAGCCCACCGTCCTGACCGGCGTGGACGACGGGATGCGGGTGATGCGCGAGGAGACCTTCGGCCCGGTCGCGGCCGTGCGGACGGTCGACAGCTTCGGCGAGGCCCTGCGGCTGGCGGACGAGGGCGACTACGGCTTGGCGGCCACCGTCCTGACGCGCTCCCAGGCGAACGCCCAGCGCGCCTGGCGCGAGCTGCAGGTCGGCACCGTGAAGATCAACGCGGTGTGGGGCGGGGCGCCCGGCGGGTCGGCGGAGCCGCGACGCGGCAGCGGCATGGGCCTCGGCTACGGCCCCGGGCTGCTGCGCGAGGTGAGCGCCCAGAAGGTCGTGCACATGGAGCCCGCGCCCTAACCCAGCCGCGACGTCCGCAGCAGCGTGCCCGGCGGGACCTCCCGCCGCTCCGCGGGGATCACCGCCAGGTGGGTCGCCGACGCGAGCGACGTGATCGCGTGGGAGCCCTGGCGCGGCAGCGGGCGCAGCGCGCCGTCGGCCTCGCGGCAGCGGACGATCTCGGTGCGGGGCGTGTCCTTGACGTACGCCTCACCCAGCGGCATCCGGGCGTCCCAGTCGTCGGGGGCGCCCAGCAGCTCGCGCCCGAACGCGTGGAAGCAGACGGCCGACGAGACCGGGTTCCCGGGCAGGCCCAGCACCCGCTGACCGCCGCGCTCCCCCAGCCACAACGGGTGGCCGGGGCGGATGGCGACGCCGAAGAACACCTGGGCGACGCCGCACGCCTCGAGCGCCGGCCGCAGGTGGTCGTGGCGGCCCACCGACACGCCGCCGATGGTCACGAGCACGTCGGGGCGGTCGCCGTCGAGCGCCTCCGCCAGCGCCGCCTCGGTGGCGGCGCGGTCGTCGGGCACCAGCAGCAGGCGCAGCACCTCCGCGCCCGCCGCCCGCGCCTGGGCGGCGACGCCGTGGCGGTTGGAGTCGAACACCTGCCCGGGGCCCGGATCCCCGCCCGGCTGCACCAGCTCGTCGCCGCTGCCCACCACCACCACCCGCGGCCGCCGCCGGCACGACACCGCGGCGTGCCCGGCGGCGGCCACCACCCCGACCTCGTGGGGCGCCACCCGGTGGCCGGCGGGCAGCAGCACCTGCCCCTGCCGCACGTCCTCGCCCCGGCGCCGCACCGACGTGCCCGCCGGCGGCGGCGCCGTCGCGGCGACGGCGTCGCCGCGGTCGTCGGCGTCCTCCTTGCGCAGGATCGCGTCGGCGCCCTCCGGCACCTCGGCCCCCGTGGAGATGCGCACCGCCTCCCCCGGGCCGATGGCCCCCGCGAACGGCACCCCCGCACGGCTCTCGCCCACCAGCCGCACCGGCGCCCCACCCGCGACGTCCGCGGCCCGGACGGCGAAGCCGTCCATCGCGGAGTTGGCGAACGCCGGGTGGTCGATGCGGGCCCGCACGTCCTCGGCCAGCACCCGCCCCGCCAGCGCGTCGAGGGCGACGGGCTCGGCCGCCGGGACGACCGCCCGAGCGCGCATCGCCGCGCGCGCCTCGTCGAAGCTCAGCCCGTGGTGGTCGTGCGCCACCCGGCGACTATCGCAGCCCGGACCGCAGGGCGAGGATCCGGCCGACCGCCGCCTCGGCCTGCGCCCGCGGCAGGGCCCCGCTGCGCAGCGCCCGCGCCACGGCCGCCGCCGACGCCGTGCCGGCCGCGTACCCGGTGTGCAGCAGCATGTCGCTCCCGGCCCCGGCCGCCCGCACCGCCACCGCCCCGGTGCCGCCCGACGGCGCCAGGGCTGGGGTGTCGAGCGCATCGGTGACGGTGACGCCGCGGAAGCCCATCTCGTCGCGCAGCAGCCGGGTCGCC
>DASSBX010000497.1:0-9179 GCA_035698305.1 Miltoncostaeaceae bacterium
GGGTGCTGGCCGCCGCCGGCGTGCCGACCGGCCGCACCGTCGCCTGCGCGAGCGCGGACGACGCGCGGGCCGCCGCGACGGCCATGGGGTTCCCCGTGGTCGTGAAGGCGGCCGCGCGGGACCTGCCGCACAAGAGCGACGCCGGCGGCGTGGTGCTCGGCGTGGCGGGACCGGACGAGGCCGCGGCCGCGTTCACCCGGGTCGTGGAGGCCGCCCGCGCGGCGGGCGCGGCGGTCGAGGGCGCGATCGTGCAGCGGCAGGCGGCGCCCGGCACCGAGATGATCGTCGGCGTCCGGCGCGAGGCCGAGCTGGGCCTGTGCCTGGTCGCCGGCCTCGGCGGCGTGCAGGCGGAGCTGCTGGGCGACGTCGCGCGCCGGCTGCTGCCGCTGGCCGAGGGCGACGCGCGGGCGATGCTCGACGAGCTGCGCCTGTCGCCCCTGCTGCACGGCCACCGCGGCGCCCCCGGCGCCGACCTCGGCGCGGTCGCCGCCGCCATCGAGGGCGTCGCGGCGGCCGCGGAGGCCGTCGGACCCGACCTCGAGGCCCTCGAGGTGAACCCCCTGATCGCCCGCCCCGACGGCGTCGTCGCGGTGGACGCCCTGCTCCTGCTGCGGAACGGAGGACGATGAGCGACGACTACTCCCACCTGGTCGGCCACCGCTTCCCCGGGGGCCGGACGACGATCGAGGGGTGGGTAGACCGGCTGTGGCGCGACGCCGTGCTGGCCGACCCGCCCGGCCGCGGCGTGCACCCCGGACTGGCCTACCTGGCCGCCGTGCAGGGGTCGGGAGTGACCTTCCAGGACATCTTCGACCTGGCCGAGGCCACCGCGGAGAGCGGACCCATGTTCGGGGAGCAGACCCTCACCTTCGAGGCGCCGCTCGAGGCCGGCGTGGAGTACGAGGTGGAGGGGGAGGTGACCGACGTCGTCCGCAAGCACGGCCGGCGCGCGGGCACCTTCGACATGCTCACGTTCGAGCTGCGGCTGCGCGACGCCTCCGGGGCCGTCGTGGCGACGAACGTCAACACGTTCATCTTCCCGCGGGCCGCGGGGGCGGGAGGGGCGGCATGAGGATCTCCGAGGTCGAGGTCGGCGCCGAGCTGGAGCCCTTCGTCGTGGACTCCGTCAGCGCCGAGAAGATGAAGCTGATGGCGGCGCTGCTGCGCGACCCCAACCCGATCCACCTGGACGAGGAGGCCGTGAGGAGCCTCGGGATGGGCGACCGGGTGGTGAACCAGGGCCCCACCAACCAGGCCTACCTCATCAACATGCTGCTCGGCTTCGCCGGCGAGGCCGGGGCGATCCGCCGGGTCACCGTGCGTTTCCTGGGCAACGTCTTCGCGGGCGACCGGGTGGAGTGCCGCGGCACGGTCACGGCGGTCGACCGCGCGGAGGGCCTCGTGACGGTCGAGCTGGAGGAGACGGTGGACGGCAGCCCGGTGATGGCCGGCAGCGCGGTGGTCGCGCTCCCGGCGTAGGAGCCTGTCCCGTGCGGTACGGGCTGGTCCTGCCGATCGCCCGCGCCGACGGCGACATCGCGGTGCTGCTGGGCGAGCTCGCCGCCGAGGCGCGCGCGGCCGAGGCGGCGGGCTTCGACGCCGTCCTGCTGCCGGAGTTCCACCAGGCGCGCGGCGCGGGCGCCGTCGTCTCCCCGCTGCTGGTCCTCGCCCACCTCGCGGCCCACGCCCCGGGCATCCGCATGGGCACCGCCGTGCTGGCGGGGCCCCTGCACCACCCCGTGCGCCTGGCCGAGGACGCGGTCATGCTCGACCACCTCACGGGCGGCCGGCTCGTGCTGGGCCTCGGGATCGGCCACCAGGCGGTCGACTTCGCCGCGTTCGGCGTCCCCCACGACCGGCGGGCCGAGGTGCTCGACGAGGTACTCGACGTGCTGGACATGGCGTTCGCCGGCGAGCCCTTCGCCCACGCGGGCGCCCACTTCCGCGTCGAGTCCACCGGGATCACCCCGCGGCCCCGCACGCGGCCGCGCCCCGAGGTCTGGATCGGCGCCCACTCGCGCTCCGGCCTGGACCGGGCGGCCCGTCGCGCCGACCGCTGGCTGGCCGACCCCCAGCGCGACGTCGCCACGATCGCCCGCCTGGCCGGCGTCTATCGCGCGCGCTGCGCCGCCCACGGCACCACGCCCCGGGTGGCGCTCTTCCGCGAGGCGTGGATCGCCGGCGACCGCGCCTCGGCGGAGCGCGAGTGGGGACCCCACGCCCTGGCGGTCCACCGCCTCTACTGGCACGTCGGCGCGTACCGGGCCCACCTGGAGCCCTGGTCGGCGACGATCGCCCGCGAGGACTTCACCCTCGACGCGGTGGCCCCCGGGCGCTTCCTGATGGGGTCGGGCGCCGAGATCCGCGCGGAGGCCGCCGCGTGGGCGCAGGCGACCGGCGCGGACTACATGGCCGTGCGGTTCCGCCACCCCGGCGGGCCGCCCCACGAGGCCGTCGTGGAGGCGCTCGCCCGCTTCGGGGACGAGGTGATCCGCGCCTGAGGGCCTAACGGGCCTCGACCGGTCCCACCGCCTCCAGCTGGAGCTCCCGCAGCCACGGGACGAGGTCGGCGGCCATCGGGACGACGACGAACTTGCTGGCGCCCTCGGCCACGAACCGCTCCAGGAGCCGCCGCAGGGCGGCCGCGCCGACCGCCACGTGGTCGGCGCGCGACAGGCCGGGCCGGCGGTCCAGCAGCGCCGCTGCGGCCGGGGGCAGGGACTCGTCCGGGGTGGCGAAGAGGGTCGTGCCGTAGTGGTCGTCGTCGATGGCGCGTCCGGCCTCGGCCGCCGCGTCCTGGATCGTCCGGATCAGGCCGCCGATCTCAGACGGCGCCACGAACGAGCCGAGCCACCCGTCGGCCAGCCGCCCCGCACGGCGCAGGGCGCGCGGCGCGTGGCCGGCCAGCCAGATCTCGATGCGGGGGCGGGTCGGGGCCGGGGCCAGGGTGACGTCCTCGAACGACCAGAAGCGCCCCTCGTGCGAGACCGGGCCCCCGGCCCACAGCGCGCGCACGATCGCCATCGCCTCCGCGAGGCGGGCGGGGCGCTCCGAGCGCTCCACGCCCATCGCCATGCTCTCGCGGGGCTCGTCGATGCCGAGCCCCATCGCGGGGAAGAGCCGCCCGCCCGAGATCGCGTCCACCGTGGCCAGCTCCTTCGCGAGCAGCACGGGGTTGCGCGCCGGCGCCACGATGACCCCGGTGCCGAGCTTCAGCCGCCGGGTGCGGGCCGCCACCGCCGCCAGGGTGGGCAGGGGGGCGGCGTCGCCGAGGGTCGCGGTGTCGCTCAGCCAGAGCGAGTCGTAGCCCAGCTCCTCCATGGCCTCGACGGCCTCCCAGAACGCCGGGGCGCCCGGGTCGACCGCCTCGAACGGGTTCCATCCGAGCCCCACGCGGACGCTCATGGACCACCTCCCACATTCGGCTCCGGCGAGCGGAGCGGCCAACGTGCCTGCACGACGACGACCGAGCCCAGCACGAGCGCACCCCCGAGCACCTGCACGGCGGTGAGCGTCTCCCCCAGCACCACGATGGCCAGGCCGGCCGTCAGGGCCGGCTGGGTCGCGCTCAGGACGGTCGCGGTGGACGGCCCCGACAGGGCCGTCCCCGCGGTGAGGGCGGCCACCGGCAGGACGGTGCCGACGACCGCCATGGTGAGCACGATCGCCCACCCGTCGCCGGTCGACGGCACGGCCGGCTCGGCGGTGAGGGCGGCCACGGCGAGGAAGGGCAGGAGGCCCCCGGTGATGACCGAGGCCGACAGGGTCAGCGGGGGGACGTTCGCCACGACCGCGTGGATGATGAGCATGTAGGCCGAGTAGAGGACGGCGCAGCCGAGGGCGAGCAGCACCCCGTACGCGTCGACCTCCCCCACGCCGCTCCCCCCGAGCAGCACCAGCGCGAGCCCGGCCAGCGAGAGGGGGATCGCGGCGACCTGGCCGGGGGAGAGCCGCTCGCGCCCCAGGGCGACGGCGGCGACGGCCACCAGGACGGGGGCGATGAACACGAGGAGCGTCGCGAGCGTCGCCGAGATCCGCTGGAGCGCCGCGAAGAAGAAGCCGTTCTGCCCGGCGTAGAAGACGAGTCCCAACGCGATGCCGGTGACGAGGCCGCGGCGGCTCGGCCGGGCGTCGAAGCGCAGCGCCAGCAGCCACAGGACCGCCGCCGCGAGGCAGAACCGTCCGACGAGGAGCGTGGGGACCGACAGGCCCTCGTCGAAGCCGAGCTTGCCGAGGACCGGGACCGACGAATAGGCGGCCGCCGAGATCAGGCACAGGGCGGCGCCCGTGCCGGCCGCGGAGCGGAGCGCCGCGTGGGTGGTCACCCCCGGACCCGGGCATGACGAGGGCGGCCCGGAGGCCGCCCTCGTTCCGTGCTGCCGGTCCCGTCGGCGACGGGGCTAGCCGGTGACGTTCGAGAACTCGTTCGACCACTTCGTCGTGAAGAACGTCGGGAAGTCGTTCTCGGGAGTGCGGTACTCGCCCGACGGCGGCAGGTTGTCCGTGTCGACCACGACGTAGTCGTAGACCGTGCCCATGCCCTCGTACTCGGGCTGGGGCTCGGGCGACATCGGCGTCTGGCGTCCGACGAACCCGGCGATCTGGTCGAGCGCCACCCATCCGGCCGCGTCGTACGGCACGTCGGAGACGGCGTCGATGGCGCCGGCGTGCATCAGGTCGATGGTGCTGAGGTCGGCGTGGAAGGTGACGACCATGGGCTTGTCCGGGAAGGTCTTGCCCGGGAACTTCGCCTGGACCGCCTGGCCGGCCGCCTGGCCGGCCGAGTCGAAGCCGAACCAGAGGGCCTTGAGGTCAGGGTGGGCGGTGAGCTGGTCGTTGACCTGCTTGCGCGTGCCCTCGACGAGGTTGGCGGCGTCCGTGGTCGCCTCGACCTCGATCTTGACCTTGTCCTGCCCCTTGACGGCCGTGCGGAGGGTGTCGGTGCGGGCCGTGGACCACTGCACCGGGTAGTCGGTGACGGCGATCGGGACGGTCTCATCGGGAAGCGCGTTCAGCTTCTCCATGAGGTAGTCCGTCAGCACCTGCCCCGCCTTCGTCTCGTCCGGGTAGTAGGTGCCGGCGAACAGCGGGTCGGGGGCCACCTGGCCGGAGAACTCGACGACCGGGACGTTCTGCTTCTTGGCCTTGTTGAGCTGCGCCTTGATCAGCGACGGCTCGATGCCCAGGACCACCAGGACGTCAACGTTCTGGTCGAGCAGGCTGTCGGCGCACCGCGCCATCTTCGTGGGATCGCCCTGGGCGTCGCACGAGTTGACCGGCCAGCCGAGCACCTTGGCGGCCCGGGTGAACTCACGCTCGGCGCGCTGGGCCGACTCGACCGCCCCGACGATGTTGACGAACCCGATGTTCTGCTTCGGGAGGTCGACCTTGTCGCCCGCCGCGGCGGCGGCCGCCATGCCGGCGTCGATGGCCTTCTGCGCGCGGGCATCCGCGCCACCGGCCGCGGTGGTGTCGGCCGCCGTGCCCGCGCTGTCGTCGTCGTCACCGCACGCGGCGGCGAGCAGGGCGAGCGCGCAGACCAGCGCTACGAGCAGGCCCCATGTGAACCGTCTCCTCATGCCTTTCCCCCCTGAGATCACAGGACATGCGACTTTCAAACGAACGGTCGGTTGAAAACGGCTCGATCGTACGATCGGTCACGAACCCCGTCAAGGGTGGGCGCGGCGCGGCCTCAGGCGGCGGCGTCCTCGTAACACCGCTCCACCAGCGCCTGATCGGTGATCTCGTCTCCCGTGAGCTCCCCCACGAGCCGGCCCTCGCGGATCACCAGCACGCGGCTGCAGGTGCCCGCCAGCTCGGTGAACTCGGACGAGATGAAGATGACGGCGTGGCCGGCGAGCGCCAGCTCCTCCATGAGCCGGTACACCTCGCCCTTGCCCTCCACGTCGATGCCGTGCGTCGGCTCGTCGAAGATGAACACGTCGGCGCCCGACTCGAGCCACTTCGCGAGCACGACCTTCTGCTGGTTGCCGCCCGACAGGAAGCGGACCGGATTCTCGATGTCGCTCGTCTTGATCCCCAGCCGGGAGACCATGTCGCCGGCCATCGCGCGCTCGCGGCGGACCTGGGGCATCGGCACCGTGCGGGCGGGCCGGAAGCGCGCCAGCACCGGCAGGGTGATGTTCTTGCGGATGCTGAAGTCCATGACGGCGCCCTGGCTGCGCCGGTCCTCCGGCAGCAGCACGATGCCGTGGCGCCGGCTGTCGCGGGGGCTGTGGATCCGGACCTCGGCGCCGCGCACGAAGATGCGCCCCTCGGGGCGCCGGTCGGCGCCGACGATCAGCCGGACGAGCTCGGTGCGGCCCGAGCCGACCAGCCCGGCGATGCCGAGCAGCTCGCCGGCGCGCACGCCGAAGCTCACGTCCTCGACGACCCCCGGCGAGGTGATGCCCTCGACGCGCAGCAGCTCCTCCCCGCGCTCGGCGCCGAGCACGGCCCGCTCGCGCGCCTCCGACGCCACCTCGGCCGCGCCCGTGATGTGGGCGATCAGGCTGGCCTTGTCCAGGTCGTCGGTCGGGCACGCGAGGACGAGCTTGCCGTCGCGCATGATGCTGACCCAGTCGGTGATCTGGAAGATCTCGTCGAGCCGGTGCGTCACGTAGACCACCGCGACGCCGGTCTCCGCGAGGCCCCGCACGACCCCGTGCAGCTTCTCGATCTCCTCGTTCGCCAGCGACGCGCTGGGCTCGTCCAGCACGAGCAGCCGCGCGTCGGCGGCGATGCCGCGGGCGATCATGACCAGGCGCTGATCGGCCACGCTGAGCGTCGAGACCAGCGCCTTCGGGTTGATGTCCTCGGCCCCGAGCCGCTCGAGCACGTCGCGCACCTTCGCCCTCAGCCGCCGCCGGTCGAGCAGGACCCCGAAGCGCTTGGGGTACCCGAGCCCCAGCTCCACGTTCTCCGCGACGGTCAGGTTGGGCACGTCCGCCAGCTCCTGGTGGACGAACGCGAGGCCCATCTCCGTCGCCTGGTGGGGCGTGTGGATCTCGACGCGCTCGCCCCCGAGCCGGATCTCGCCCTCGTCGGGATGGGTGGCGCCGGCGAGGATCTTGATCAGCGTGCTCTTGCCCGCGCCGTTCTTGCCCACCAGGCCCATGACCTGGCCGGCCCCGATCGACCAGTGCGCGTGGTCCAGGGCCAGCACGCCGGGGTAGCGCTTGACGAGCCCCGAGACCGAGACGAGCGGGGTCGGGGGCTGGCCGGTACGGGTTCCCCGCGTCGTCATGTCGCACGCTGCCCGAGCTGGCTGACCAGGACGGCGACGATCAGGATCCCGCCCTGCACCAGGTTGATCACGAACGTCTCCAGCTGCAGCATCGTCAGCCCCGTCTGGATCACGCCGAGGAACAGCACGCCCACGACCGTGCCGGGGATGTTGAACTCGCCCGGCCGGAACACCGCCGAGCCCAGGAACACCGCGGCGAAGGCGGGGAGCAGGTAGGGCACCCCGGTGTTCGGCACCGACGACGCCGCCTGCGAGGTCAGCAGGATCCCGACGATCGCGGCGCAGAGCGCCACGATGACGAAGCCCGTGAGGCGGATGCGGCGGATGCGGACGCCCGACAGGCGCGCCGCCTCGGGGTTGCCGCCGATCGCGTACATGTACCGCCCGAGCTCGCTCTGATCGAGCAGCACCCAGAGCACGATCGCGATGCCCGCGGCGATCCAGATCTGGTTGTTGAGCCCGAGGAACTCGCCCTGGCCGATGTCGACGTAGCCCTGGGCGACCCCGGAGAAGATCGTCTTCTGGTCGGTGAAGGCGTACTCGATGCCGACGAGGACGGTCCCCATCGCCAGCGTGATGATGAACGAGGAGCCGCCCAGGTAGGCGATCAGGAAGCCGTTGGCCACGCCGACGGCGAGCCCCAGGCCCAGGGCGACGAGCAGCGCGATGCCCCACGCCCATCCGTCCTGGGACTGGAGCACCACCGCGGCGCCGCCCGCGAGGCCGATCATGGACCCGAACGACAGGTCGAAGTCCTGCATCACCAGGGGCACCGTCAGCCCGGCGGCGATGATCAGCGCCGGCGCCGCCGCCGTGAGGATCGACTTCAGGTTGTCCGTGGTGGGGAAGGCGTCCGGCTTCGCCAGGCTGAAGGCGATGATCATGATCACGAACGCCAGCAGCAGGCCGTAGCGGGACAGGATGGAGCTCAGCCGGTTGACGAGCTGCCGCCGCCGCTCGGCGGCCGCGGCCGCCGCGGCCTGGTCGGCGCCGGATGCCTGTGAGCTCACGCGCCCCTCCTCGACTCGATCTTCCACCAGGTCCCGGTCACGACGCCACCGTGATGTCCGGCATGCCCCCGTCGATCTCCAGCACCTGGCCGGTGATGTATCCGGAGTCCGGCGAGCAGAAGAAGGCCACCGCGTGGGCGATGTCCTCGGGCGTCCCGCCCCGGCCCACGGGGATGCGCGCGAGCAGCGCGTCGCGCACGTCGCCCGGGATCCCGAAGGTGTCGTCGGCGCTCGTGCGCGCCGCCGTCAGGCGCGTCTCGACGTAGCCCGGGGCGACCGCGTTGACCGTCACCCCGTACCGGGCCCACTCGCGGGCGACGCTGCGCGTGAGCCCGATGACGCCGGCCTTGGCCGCCGAGTAGTTCGCGTTGCCCACGCTGCCGTAGATCCCGGAGACCGACGCGATGTTGACGATGCGGCGCGGCGCCGAACGCTCGCGGTCGCGGAACCACGGGGCGACCGCCCGGATGCAGTTGAAGGTCCCGCGCAGCACGACGTCCTGCACCAGATCCCATTGGTCGTCCCCCATCTTGTGGACGAGCGCGTCGCGCGTCAGGCCCGCGTTGTTGACGAGTATGTGGAGCCCGCCCAGGTGCTCCGCGGCGGCCTCGGCGGCCTCCCGGCAGGCGGCGAGGTCGGCGACGTCGCCGGGCACCGCGAGCACCCGGTGCCCGGCGGCCTCCATCTCCCGCGCCGCCTCGCCGACCGGCCCCGCGTCGACGTCGGTCACGCAGACCGCCGCGCCCTGGGCGGCAAGGCGCTCGGCGATCGCCCGTCCGATCCCCCGGGCCGCGCCGGTGACGAGCGCCACCCGGCCCTCGAGGGGGCGCGCGCCGGTCCCCACGGCCTCAGCCCCCACCGCGCACCCCCGCGGCCTCCCCCGCCCGGTGCCCGAACACCAGGGCGGGGCCGATCGTGCCGCC
>DASSBX010000498.1:0-2064 GCA_035698305.1 Miltoncostaeaceae bacterium
CCCGCCCGGCGGGTCGCTGTTCATCGGCGTGGTCGAGGACCGGTGGGTGCCGCAGGTCGAGCGGGGCCTGCGCGGATACCACCGGGTCGCCCACGGCGGCGCCTGACGCCGTCCCCTACGGATTCGCGGCGACGAGCCCCAGCGCCGGCATCAGGTCGTGCGCCGCGGCGACCGCCCGCGGCATCCCCACCTGCGGCGCGACCGCGATGAGCACGCCGAGCACGTCCTCCGGCGTGGCCCCGGCCGCGAGCGCGGCGGACACCTCCGACGCGTAGGACGCCGACGGGGCGTCGAGCGCGATCAGGGCGGCCACCCGGACCAGCGCGTGGGCGCGGCCGTCGAGGCCCGAGTCCTGGAGGTTCTCGCCCCGGGCGCCGAGCAGCCCCTCGAGCACCGTCGGCTCGCCCGCCGCGATGCCCCGGAAGGTGTCGGCCGTCTCGGTCCTGACATCGGTCATCGCGGATCCCCCGCCGCCGGCGGCGCGTCGGACGCCGTCAGGGGGATCTACGCCATCCGCGCCGGCGGGCGCATCGCCCGGATGGGACGAGGTTCCCCCGGGGCGGGGGTGCCCGCACCCCCGCGGGTGGCGGGCCGGCACACCCCGCGGCCTCGTGCCCGCCGAGTGGGACGCCGCGCCGCGGGGCCCGAGGATCGTGCCGTCGGCGACCCCGCCGGCGGCGAGTCCCGTCCCTTCCGCAGGAGGACCCGATGCCGATCCGGACCCCCCCGTCCGCCGTGGCGCCGCCGGTCGCCCACGGGCGCGGGATCCCGGCGGCCACCCCCGGCGAGGTGCCGCGGGACCGCCTCCTGGAGCGCCTGCGCCGCGGCACGCCCCGGACGCGCTCCGTGATCGCCTCCGCCCCCCCCGGCTACGGCAAGACCGTGCTGCTGGCCCAGCTCGCGCGGGAGGCGGAGGGCGCGGTCGCCTGGATCCGGGTCGGCCCGGGGCGCGACGACGGGCGCGCCCTGGCGTCGGCGATCGCCGGCGCGCTGTCGTCCGCCGCGCCGGCCGCCGACACCCCGCTGCTGCTGGTGATCGACGACCTCGACGCGGCGGCGCCGGAGGCGTTCGCCGCGGTGTCGGCGCTCCTCGCCGATCCGCCCGCCGGCGTCCGGGTGGCCGTCGCGTGCCGCGCCGACGCGGGTCTGCTCCTCGGCAGGCGCCTCGTGGAGGGGGGCCTGACGAGGCTCACGGCCGACGACCTCGCGTTCGACGCGTCCGAGGCGGAGGCCCTGATGGCGTCCGCCGGCATCGGCCTGACCCGCGACGCCCTCGCGCTGGTACGGGATCGCACCGAGGGGTGGCCCGCCGGCCTGCGCCTCGCGGCGCTGCGCATCGGCGAGGCGCCCGACCCGGCGGCGGCGGTCCGCGCGTTCGCGGGGGACGACCGGACCGTCGCCGCCTACCTGCGCGAGGTCATGCTCGACGGGCTCGGCCCGGAGACGCTCGCGTTCCTCGCGAGCACCTCGCTGCTGGAGCCGTTCAGCGGCGACCTGTGCGACGCGGTGCTCGGCACCTCCGGCGCGGCCCGCACGCTCGACGACCTGGCGCGCACGAACCTCCTGCTCGTGGGCATCGATCCCGGCGGGGAGCGTTATCGCTACCACCGGCTCCTCGGGGACCTGCTGCGGCGGGAGGCGCGCCGGCTCGGACCGGGACCGGTGGGCGAGCTGCACCGGCGCGCGAGCGCGTGGCACGAGGCGGCGCGCGACGCGCCCGCGGCGGTGCGCCACGCGGTGGCCGCCGGCGACCGCGAGCGGGCGGAGCGCCTGGTGTGGGCGGCGCTGCCCGCCGCCCTGACCCGCGGGGAGATCGGCGGCATGACGGAGATGCTCGCGAGCTTCGACGTCGACGACGTGGCAGGGAGCGCACCGCTGGCCGCGGCGTCCGCCTGGTGCCACGTCGAGACCCGCGGCGAGCTGGCCGCGCACGACCTCGCCGTCGCCGAGCGGGCCGCGGCGACGCCGGGGGTCGCGCCGCCGTCGCTCCGCGCCGCCGTCGCGACCCTCCGGGCCATGCTCGGCCGCGAGGGTGTCGCCGCCAT
Source organism: Miltoncostaeaceae bacterium (assembly GCA_035698305.1). Taxonomy (GTDB): domain Bacteria; phylum Actinomycetota; class Thermoleophilia; order Miltoncostaeales; family Miltoncostaeaceae; genus Miltoncostaea. Next base: position 2,046 of record DASSBX010000498.1, read on the forward strand.
GGGGCGGGACGCCGCGGCG
>DASSBX010000499.1:0-6694 GCA_035698305.1 Miltoncostaeaceae bacterium
GCGCTCGACCTCCGGGTCGACCGCCTCGGCGAGGGGACCGACGTGGATCGAGCGGCCGCCCGGCAGGAGCGTCGCCACCAGCGTGGGGCGGGCCGCGTCGTCGGCGGCCTCGACCGGGTCGAGGGCGGCGACGGCGGGCGCCGGGGCCGGGTCCATGGCCAGGCGGGTGCGCGGCGGCAGGTTGCGGCGGGAGCGGTAGGCGCGCAGCGCGCTCACCACCTCCTGGACCGCGTCGATCTCGGCCTCCGCCGCGGGGTCGGCCGGGCCCGGCGCGACCGGCGGCGGATGGACCGCCATGAGGCCCTCCGCGCCCGGCATCCGCGACCAGCACTCCTCGGTCACGAACGGCATGAGCGGGTGGACGAGCGCCAGGATCTGCTCCAGGGCGAAGCCGGCGACGTCCGGAGTCGCCTCGCCCGACTTCAGCAGCTCGAGGTACCAGTCGCAGTAGTCGTCGAACACCAGCTCGTAGACGAGCTTGGCGAGCTGGGACATCTCGAAGCGGGCGGTCAGGTCGGCCGCCTCCTCGACGCCCCGGGCGACCCGCGACGCGATCCAGCGGTCGGCGAGCGTCGCCGGCGCGGGCGCCGGGAGGCCGGCGCGGCCACCCCGGTCGACCACCAGGCGGGTGGCGTTCCAGATCTTGGTGACGAGCTGGCGGCCCTGGTCGATGCGGTCGGCGGAGAAGCGGACGTCCTGGGTGCTCGACATCATCAGCAGGCCGAAGCGCAGCGCGTCGGCGCCGTGCTCGTCGATGACCTCGAGGGGGTCGATGCCGGTGCCGAGCGACTTGCTCATCCGCCGGCCGTCGGGCGCCTGGATGACCGAGTGGATGTAGACCTCGCTGAACGGCTCCTCGCCCAGGAACTCGTCGCCCATCATCACCATGCGGGCGACCCACAGGAAGATGATGTCCCGGGCGGTCGAGAGCACCTGCGTGGGGTAGAACTTCTCGAGCTCCGGCGTCCGCTCCGGCCACCCGAGGGTGGCGAACGGCCACAGCGCCGAGCTGAACCAGGTGTCGAGGACGTCCTCCTCGCGCTCCCAGCCCTCGCCCTCCGGCGGGGCCAGGCCCACGTGGATCTCCTCGTCGCGGTACCAGACGGGGATCTGGTGGCCCCACCACAGCTGGCGGCTGATGGCCCACGGCCGGATCTCGCGCATCCAGTTGAGGTACACCTCGCCCCACTTGGCGGGGGTGAAGCGCACCCGGCCCTCCTCCACGGCGGCGATCGCCGGCTCGGCCAGGCGGCCCATGTCGCAGAACCACTGGAGCGAGATGATCGGCTCCACCCGGGCGCCGGACCGGTGCGAGAAGGGGACGGTGTGGGTGTACGGCTCCTCCTTGCGCACCAGGCCGATCGCGCGCAGGTCCTCCAGCACGCGCGCCTGGCACTCGGCGGGCGTCAGCCCGGCGTAGAAGGGCCCGGCGCCCTCCGTCATGCGGCCGTCCTCGCCGATGACGTTGATGGTCTCGAGGCCGTGGCGCCGGGCGATCGCGAAGTCGTTCGGGTCGTGGGCCGGCGTGACCTTGAGCGCGCCGGTGCCGAACCCGGGCTGCACGTACTCGTCGGCCACGATGGGCAGCTCGCGCCCCAGCAGCGGCAGCGTGACCGTCTTGCCGACGAGGTCCCGGTACCGCTCGTCGCCGGGGTTCACGGCCACGGCGGTGTCGCCGAGCATCGTCTCCGGTCGCACGGTGGCCACGACGACCTCGCCGGAGCCGTCGGTGAGCGGGTAGGCGATCGAGACGAGCGTGTCCGTGACCTCGAGCTCCTCCACCTCCAGGTCGGAGATCGCCGAGCCGAGGCCGGGGTCCCAGTTGACCATGTAGCGGTCGCGGTAGATGTAGCCCTTCTCGTAGAGGGCGACGAACACGTGGAGCACGGCCTTGGCGTAGGCGTCGTCCATCGTGAACCGCTCGCGCCCGTAGTCGAGGGTGCAGCCGAGGCGCTTCAGCTGGCCGATGATCTGGCCGCCGTACTCCTCCTTCCACTCCCAGACGCGGCGGACGAACTCCTCGCGGCCCAGCTCCTTGCGGTAGATCCCCTCCGCGGCGAGCGCCTTCTCGACCACCGCCTGGGTGGCGATGCCGGCGTGGTCGGTGCCGCAGATCCACATGACCTCGTCCCCCGCCATGCGGCGGGTGCGGCACAGGACGTCCTGGATCGTGTTGTTGAGGGCGTGCCCCATGTGCAGCGCCCCCGTGACATTCGGCGGGGGGATCGCGATGGAGAACGCCGGGCGGTCGCTGCGAGGGTCGGCGTGGCCCACGCCGGCGTCGGCCCACCGCTCGATCCAGCGCAGCTCGTCCTTCGACGGCACGAAGCGGCTCGGGGCGCTGCCGGGCACCGGGACGGGTGGTTGGGTTACGCGGACTCCCCGCCCGCCTCGGCGGCGCGCCCGGGGGCCTCCGTCACGAGGGTCGGCGGGAGGCCCTTCTCGATCGTCTCGCGGGTGACCACGCATTTGCGCACATCGTCGCGGGACGGCAGCTCGAACATGACGTTGAGGAGCGCCGCCTCCATGATGGAGCGAAGGCCGCGGGCCCCGGTCTCGCGCTCCAGCGCCTTGTCGGCGATGGCGTTGAGCGAGTCGTCGGCGAAGACCAGCTCCACGTCGTCGAAGCTGAAGAAGCGCCGGTACTGACGCACCAGGGCGTTCTTCGGCTCGGTCAGGATCTGCACCAGGTCGTCGCGCTTGAGCTGGTGCACCGCCGAGATGACCGGCAGGCGGCCGATGAACTCCGGGATGAGCCCGTAGTTCATGAGGTCCTCGGGGAGGACCTTGCTGAACACCTCGTGCGGGTCGTGCTCGTGGCGGGACTTCACGTCGGCGGCGAAGCCCACGCCCTTGTGGCCGATCCGGCGGTCGATGATCTTCTCGAGGTTCGCGAACGCGCCGCCGCAGATGAACAGCACGTTGGTGGTGTCGATGGTGAGGAACTCCTGGTGCGGGTGCTTGCGCCCGCCCTGCGGCGGCACCGACGCCACCGTGCCCTCCAGGATCTTCAGCAGCGCCTGCTGCACGCCCTCGCCCGACACGTCGCGCGTGATCGACGGGTTGTCGGCCTTGCGCGCGATCTTGTCGACCTCGTCGATGTAGATGATCCCGGTCTCGGCCTTCTTCACGTCGAAGTCGGCGGCCTGGATCAGCTTGAGGAGGATGTTCTCTACGTCCTCGCCCACGTAGCCGGCCTCGGTGAGCGCCGTGGCGTCGGCGATGGCGAACGGGACGTTGAGGATGCGCGCGAGCGTCTGGGCCAGGAGCGTCTTGCCGCAGCCCGTGGGCCCCAGCAGCAGGATGTTGCTCTTCTGGAGCTCGATGTCGGAGTCGCCCGCCGACATCATGTTCACGCGCTTGTAGTGGTTGTAGACGGCGACGGCCAGCGTGCGCTTGGCCTCCTCCTGCCCCACCACGTAGTCGTTCAGGACGTCGTAGATCTCACGCGGCCGCGGCAGCGACTCCGGGTCGAAGCTGACCGGGGTGGTCAGCTCCTCGTCGATGATCTCGTTGCAGAGATCGATGCACTCGTCGCAGATGTAGACGCCGGGGCCGGCGATCAGCTTCTTCACCTGCCGCTGCGACTTGCCGCAGAAGCTGCAGAGGAGCTGCTCGTTCGACTCGGATGACTTGGCCATGGGTGCGCCCCGGGGAGGGACCCTAGTGGGAGTCGATCACCCGGTCGACGATGCCGTAGTCCTTGGCCTCCGCGCTCGACATGAAGAAGTCCCGCTCCGTGTCCTTGGCGACCTTCTCGATGTCCTGGCCGGTGTGCTTGGCGATGATCTCGTCGAGCCGCTTGCGCAGGTCGATGATCTCGCGGGCGTGGATCTCGATGTCCGTCGCCTGCCCGCTGAAGCCGCTGGAGACCTGGTGGATCAGGATCTTGGCGTTCGGCAGCGCCATCCGCTTGCCGGGGGCGCCGCCCGACAGGAGCAGGGCGCCCATGCTCATCGCGATCCCCACGCAGATGGTGGAGACGTCCGGCTTGATGAACTGCATCGTGTCGTAGATCGCGAGCCCCGCGTACACCGACCCGCCCGGCGAGTTGATGTAGAGGGAGATGTCCTTGTCGGGGTCCTCCGACTCCAGGTGCAGGAGCTGGGCGACGATCAGGTTGGCGATCTGGTCGTCGACGGGGGTCCCCAGGAAGACGATCCGCTCGTTGAGCAGGCGCGAGTAGATGTCGAACGAGCGCTCGCCGCGCGACGTCTGCTCGACGACCATGGGGATCAACGGGCTCATGCGTTCAGGCTCCGATCTCTGGTGCTAACGGGGGTCGCCGGGCGTCCAGAGCTTCCCCGCGGGAGCGGGCTTCCCTGCCGGCTCCGCCGCTGCGGCGGCCTTCTGTCGGTCCTGCTCGGGCGTCCACAGCTTCTCGCGGGCCTCGGCCTGCGCCATCGGGATGGCGGTCGCCGACTCGACCAGCTTCTGGACGGCCTTCTGGATGCGCATGTCCTGACGGAGGGCGTCCCAGCCGCCGTGGTGCTGGAGCTCGTGCAGCAGACGGTCGGGCGCCCGGCCGGTGGCCTCGGCGTCCTTCCGGACCTGCTCCTCCATCTCCTCGTCGCCGACCTCGATGCCCTCGGCGTCGGCGACGGCCTCGACCACCAGCTCGCGGCGCACGGCCATCTCGGCGTCGGGGCGCAGCTCCTCGACGATCTGCTCGAGGGTGCGGCCGGTCGCGGCGACGTACTGCTCGAACGAGACGCCCTCGGGGAGCTGGGAGGCGGTCTGCTGGAGGATGGTGCCGACGCGGCGGTCGACCATCACGGCGGGGACCTCCACCGTCGCCCGCTCGACGACGGCGTCGATGACCATCCGCCGGAACAGCTCGTCGACCTGCGACTGCGCGTTCTCGTCGAGGCGGCGCTGGATGTCGGCCTTCAGCTCGTCGATGGTGTCGAACTCGCTGACGCCGATCGCCAACTCGTCGTCCAGCTCGGGCAGCACCTTCTCCTGCACCTGCTTGACGGTGACGGTGTAGTCGACGGTGCGCCCGCGCAGCTCGCCCCGCTGGTCGTCGTCCGAGTAGGTGACCGGGAACGACACGCTGTCCCCGGCGGCCTTGCCGCGCAGCTGCTGGTCGAACTCGGGCACCAGCCGGCCCCCGCCGATCTCGACGAGGTAGTCGCGGGCCTGCGCGTTGCGCTGCTTCTTGCCGCCGATCGTGCCGTCGAAGTCGATCACGACGAAGTCGCCCTCGCCCGCGGCCCGCTCGACGGGCTGCAACCGCGCGGCGCGCTCCCGGAGCGCCTCCAGCTGCTGCTCCAGCGCGCCCTCGGGGACCTCCGGCTCGGCCTTGCCGACCTCGAGGCCGGTGTGGTCGCCGAGGGTGGCGGTGGGGCGCACCTGGACCGTCGCCTGGAACGTCAGCGCACCCGACTCCGGGACGCTCTCCAGGTCGAGGTCGGGGTCGTCGATCGGCTGGACGCCGGTCTCGGCGACCGCCTGGGAGTACCACTCGCCCAGGGACCCCTTGAGCATCTCCTGCACGACGGCGTCGCGGCCGAGCCGCTGGACGACCGCCTGCGCGGGCGCCTTGCCCGGCCGGAAGCCCGGGATGCGGATCTCGCGGGCCAGATCCCTCACGGCGCGGTCCATGCGCTTCTGGACCTCGTCCTCGGGGACCTCGACGTCCAGGCGGACGCGGTTCTCCTCGAGGTTCGTGACCTCGGCGGTCAGCGCCATCGGGCCGCCGCGGTCACGCGCTGGATGTATGCGGGTGAGAGGACTCGAACCTCCAAGGGTTGCCCCACTAGGACCTAAACCTAGCGCGTCTACCGGTTCCGCCACACCCGCCGGAACGGCGGTCGTGAGGGGTGAACGATGGGACTCGAACCCACGACCGCCTGGACCACAACCAGGAGCTCTACCAACTGAGCTACGTTCACCGTAACGGGCGGGCCAGGCCCGCGCCCGCGGCAGTGTAGCGGAGGTTCGCCGATGGGTCTCGTGCGCAGGAGGGGGTCGGGCTGGAGCTGGGACGGCGTGGCGCCGCGCCGGTACGAGGCCGGGGCCGAGCGCCACGTGCTGGTCTCCTCCGCCGACGGCGCCGCCGACGTGGAGCTGCGCTACTTCCGCATCCCGCCGGGCGGGGCGTCCGCGCTGGAGCGCCACGCCCACGAGCACGCCATCCTGGTGCTACACGGCCGGGGGGAGGTCCTGCTCGGCGACGTCGTCCATCCCGTCGGCGAGGGCGACGCCGTCTTCGTCCAGTCCGAGGAGCTCCATCAGCTCCGGGCCCTCGACCATGAAGCCCTCGGTTTCCTGTGCACGGCGCTCGTCTCGCGGGGGCTCGCCCACGACCGTCCTTCTACATCGGCCGCTCCCGGGCACGCCACGGAATCGGCGCGCGCGCCGGCCGGGGACCGGATCGCGAAACCGCAGGCCGCCCCGGGCGGCTAGCCCGGCGGCCCGTGGCCGCCGTGGGCGCGCCGCCGGCGGGGGACCGTGGTCACGTCCGAGCCGCCCATCAACGACCAGCAGCGGATGCGCAGGCGGGGGGCGCCCGGCGGGGGCGGCGGGCCCTCCAGGCGCACGTCGTTGCCGCCCATGAACGCGAAGCCGCCCGCGTCGACCTCCACCCCCTCGGGCACGACGATCGTCGAGCCCCCCATGAGCGACCAGACGGTGATCTCGGTCTCGGGCGCCTCGACGGTGGCGTCGCGCAGGTCGAGGTCGGCGCCGC
>DASSBX010000500.1:0-5399 GCA_035698305.1 Miltoncostaeaceae bacterium
TGCACGAGGCCGTCGCGACCGCGATCTCGGGGTCGGGGGGCGCAGACGGAGGCGGTCGCGCCGCCGAGGTCGCGCGGCATCTGCGCCTGGCCGGGCGCGACGGGCTCGCCGCCGAGCAGCTGCTGCGCGCCGCGGCGCACGCGCGGGCGGTGGCGGCGCTGGCCGAGGCCGCCGGCCACCTCGTCGAGGCGGCTGGGCTCGCGCCCGACGACCCGCGCCCGTTGCTCCAGCTCGCCGAGATCGAGGCGTGGCGCCACCGTCGGGACGACGCCGAACGGGCCTTCGCGCGCGGTGCGGCGCTGCTCGACCCGCACGACGCGCAGGCCGTGGCGCGCGCGTGGCTCGAGCGGGCGAGGTGGATGCGCGGCGCGCTGTGCTTCCCCCGCGCCTCGCGGGACGCGTACCTGCGGGCGCTGGGCGCGCTCGACGCCGGGCAGCTCGCCGCGCCCGACGAGCACGCCGAGGCGGTCGCCGGGCTCGCGTGGGCCGAGGCGGTGGCGGGCGACGCCGCGGCGGTGGACGCGCTGCTCGACCAGCTCGAGGAGCTGACGCGCGGCCGGCACGTCGACGACCGCCTCGTCCACGACATCGGCGCGGCGAGGAGCTTCTCCCTGATCCGGCGGGGGCGCTTCCTCGAGAGCTCCGCGCCGGCGGTCGAGGCGGCGGTGGCCGCGGAGCGCGCGGGCCGCCCCGACCTGGCGTACGGGTGCTGGTCCAACGCCGCGTCCGCCGCGGCGTGCGCCGGCGACTTCGAACGCTCGCTGGAGCTGGCCGACCGCGGGATGGAGGCCGTCGCCGGCGTGCTCCCGACGACCGAGGTGCACCTGCTCGCCGCGCGCGCCCGCATCCTCGCGCGCCTGGGGCGCCTCGACGAGGCCGGCGCGGCGGCCGACGCCGAGCTCGCGCTCGCCGGACGACTCGACGACGCGGCGCTGTCCGCGGTCGCCGAGCACGACCGCGGCATGGTCGCCCTGGCGGCCGCCGACTTCGCCCGCGCGGAGGCGCTGCTCGCGTCCGCGCTCGCGGCGGGGGCTCCCGTGAGCCGGCCCGCCGCCCGCCTGGCGCGGGCCGAGGCGCTGGTTCGCCTCGAGCGCCTCGAGGACGCCGAGGCGGAGCTCCGCGCCGCCGCCCTCGAGCCGGTGGAGGAGCGCGACCTCCCCGGGACGCTCGTGCCCCGGCTGACGCGCCTGCAGGGACTGATCGCGGCGGCCCGCGGGGACCATGACCTCGCCGCGCGACGCCTGCGCGAGGCCGCGCAGGGCTGGCGCCGGTACGTGCCCGCCGAGCACGACGGCGACGGGTACGTCGCGAACCTCACCGACCTCGGCCGCCCGCCGGTCGCCGGCCTCGTCGAGCCCTCGCGCGAGCTCCAGGGCGTCCTGGCGGAGCTCGCCGCGGTCGAGGCGGTGACGGCCTGATGCCGCGCTTCCACGACACCGCGGTCAGCCAGGCGCCGCCCGAGGAGGTCTGGAAGCTCCTGTACGACCCCGGGCGCTTCCCCGACTGGTGGGCCGGCGTCGCGGCCGTCGAGACCGACCTGCGCGACGGGGAGCCGGTGGGCTTCACCTACTGGAGCGAGGCCGAACGCGACGTCCCCGTGCCGCAGGGCTTCGCGTCGTCCGCCCGCGACCGGCGCATCATCGTCTCCTGCCTGGTGCACGGGTTCCGCTTCGACTGGCGCCTGGCGGCCCTGGACGAGGGGCGGTCCACCCGGATCGACGTCGACGTCGACGTCCCCGACGCGCAGTCGACGCAGTTCGACGCCCTGCGGGACGGCATCGCCAGCTCCATCGCGCGCCTCGCGACCCTCGCGGCACGCTAGCCTCCCCGCGCTGAACGTTCGGACGAGGAGGGGGGCGGGTTGCGCGAGGCGTCGGTGGTGGTGCTGGCCGGGGACGGGATCGGCCCCGAGGTGGTCGCGGAGGCGCGGCGCGTGGTGGACGCGGTCGCACCGGACCACGACCTCGCGATCGATTGGACCGAGCACCTCGTCGGCGGGATCTCCATCGACACCCACGGCACGGCGCTCACGGACGACGTCCTCGCGGCGTGCAGGGACGCGGACGCCGTGTTCCTCGGCGCCGTGGGCGGCCCCAAGTGGGACACGACCGACCCTGACAAGCCGCGCCCGGAGCAGGGCCTCCTGGGCCTGCGCGCGGGCCTCGGGCTCTACGCCAACCTGCGCCCGGTGCGTCCCTGGCCGGCGCTGTACGAGGCGAGCCCCCTGCGCCGCGAGCGGATCGAGGGGACCGACCTGCTGGTCGTGCGCGAGCTCACCGGCGGCCTCTACTTCGGCGAGCGGGGCCGCGAGCCCGACTCGGCGTACGACACGTGCGCCTACACCCGGGAGGAGGTCGCCCGGCTCGCCGAAGTCGGCTTCGCGGCGGCGAAGGGCCGCCGCGGGAAGGTCCCCTCGGTGGACAAGGCCCACGTGCTGGAGACCAGCCGCCTCTGGCGCGCGCAGGTGGTGGCGACGGCGAAGGGCCACCCGGACGTGGAGCTCGAGCACATGCTGGTGGACAACGCCGCGATGCAGCTGGTGAGCCGCCCCGCCGACTTCGACGTGATCGTCACCGAGAACCTGTTCGGCGACATCCTCAGCGACGAGGCCGCGATGATCACCGGCTCCATCGGCATGCTGCCGTCCGCGAGCCTCGGCCCCGGCACCCTCGGCCTGTACGAGCCGGTCCACGGCTCCGCCCCCGACATCGCCGGCCAGGGGATCGCCAACCCGGTCGCCACCCTGCTGTCGGCGGCGATGATGCTCCGCTACTCGCTGGGAGCGGCGGAGGCGGCCGACCGGATCGACGGCGCCGTCGACGCCGTCCTCGACGCCGGCCACCGTACCCGCGACCTGGGCGGCGACCTCGGCACCCGCGCGGTCGGCGACCTGATCCTGGGCGCGCTGGAGACGTAGCGATGCCGGAGGTCCCCGGCTGGGAGGGTCGCTTCTTCGAGGACTTCGCCGTCGGGGACGTCTACGTCCACCGCCTCGGCCGGACGGTGCTGCCCGTCGACAACGCGTGGTTCACCCTGCTCACGCAGAACACCGCGCCGATCCACTTCGACGCCCACCTCGCCGCCGGCACGGAGTGGGGGAGGCCGCTGGTCGACTCCACGTTCACCCTGGCGCTCGTCACCGGGCAGAGCGTCGCCGACGTCTCGCAGAACGTGTTCGCCAACCTCGGCTGGGACGAGGTGCGCCTGCCCGCCCCCGTCTTCGAGGGCGACACGATCTACTCCGAGTCCGAGGTGCTGGAGGTCCGCGACAGCCGCTCCCGCCCCGAGGTTGGGATCGTCCGTGTGCGCACCACCGGCAACAACCAGGACGGGGCCGTGGTGATCACGTTCACCCGCACGGTGATGGTGTACCGCCGAGGGCGCGGCCCGGCTGCCGACCGGCCGCGCCCCCGGGCCTGATGCGTCCGGCGAGCGCGCGGGCCGTCAGCCCGGCGCCGTGGTCCCGGTGGCGCCGTTCAAATGAACGCGGAGCGCGCGATCAAATGAACGCCGACGTCCCGCCGGGGCCCGCGCCCGCCGGCGCGCGGCGCGCGTCCGCCGCCCCGCGGGCCTCGCTGGGGGGTGGACCCGCCCGGTAACCTTGTGCGACTCCGTCCGGGGGGCACGAGGGTGCCCGTCGTCCGTCGCGCAAAGGAACCGAGATGCAGGAAGCCGAGAAGATCTGGATGAACGGTGAGCTGGTCGACTGGCCGGACGCGCGCGTGCACGTCCTGTCCCACGGCCTGCACTACGGCACCACGGTCTTCGAGGGCATCCGGGCATACGACGCGGAGGAGGGCACCGCCGTCTTCCGCCTCGACGACCACCTGGCGCGGCTCGAGCGGTCGGCGGCGATGTACCACATGCCCGTCCCGTACTCCCGCGAGGAGCTCCGCGCGGCGGTGCACGCCGTGGTGGCGTCCAACGACCTCGGCGGCTGCTACATCCGGCCGATCGTGATGCGCGGCTACGGCACCATGGGCCTGTTCCCGCTCGAGGCCCCCGTCGACGTGGCCATCGCCGCGTGGCAGTGGGGCGCGTACCTCGGCGAGGAGAGCCTGAAGTCGGGCGTCCGCGCCAAGATCTCGAGCTGGCGGCGCATCGGCTCCAGCACCATCCCGGCGACGGCGAAGGCCGGCGGCCAGTACCTCAACTCGATCCTCGCGAAGATCGAGACCCACAAGGCCGGCTACCAGGAGGCGATCCTCCTGAACGACGCGGGCTTCGTCGCCGACGGCTCCGGCGAGAACATCTTCATCGTCCGCGACGGCACCCTCATCACGCCGCCGCTCCAGGCCTCGATCCTCGAGGGGATCACGCGCGCCACGATCATGAGCCTCGCCGCCGAGGAGGGCATCCCGGTGGTGGAGCGGGAGGTCGCCCGCGGCGAGCTCTACACCGCCGACGAGGTGTTCATCACCGGCACCGCCGCCGAGGTGTGCCCGGTGAACGAGGTCGACGACCACCCGGTCGGCCCGCCGGGGCCGGTCACCACCCGCCTGCAGGAGCGCTTCTTCGCCGCGGTCGCCGGCCGCGACCCGCTGTCCGCCCAGTGGCTCGACTACGTGGGGGCCGGGGCGCCGGCGCCCGCGCCGGCACCGCATGCCTGAGCGCGTCGCCGTCTACGACACGACCCTCCGCGACGGGATGCAGCGGGAGGGCCTCAGCCTGACCGTGGGCGAGCAGCTCGCCATCGCGGTGCGGCTCGCCGGGTTCGGCGTGGAGTACCTGGAGGCCGGCTTCCCGGCCAGCAACCCCAAGTACGGGGAGCTGTTCCGGCTGCTCGAGCGCGAGGACCTGGGCGTCACCCGCCTCGCGGCGTTCGGCATGACGCGTCGTCGCGGCATCCGGGCCGAGGAGGACCCCGCCATGCGCGGGCTGGCCGAGAGCTTCGCCCCGGTCGCGACGCTCGTCGGTAAGACGTGGGACCTCCACATCGAGAAGGTCACCCGGGTCTCCCGCGAGGAGAACCTGCGGATGATCGAGGAGTCGGTGGCGTTCCTCGTGGCGCAGGGCAAGGAGGTGGTGTACGACGCCGAGCACTTCTTCCACGCCTACGAGGCCCATCCGGGCTACGCGCTCGACTGCCTGCGGGCGGCCGAGGCCGGCGGCGCCGCCTGGATCACGCCGTGCGAGACCAACGGGGCGATGCTGCCCACCCAGGTCGCCGCGGTCATGCGCGACGTGCGGGCCGCGCTCCCGGGGGTGCCGCTCGGCATCCACACGCACAACGACGCGGAGTGCGCGGTGGCGAACAGCCTCGTCGCCGTGGAGGCGGGCGCCCGGATGGTGCAGGGGACCGTCAACGGCTACGGCGAGCGCTGCGGCAACGCCAACCTCGTCTCGATCATCCCGTCGCTGGTGTTGAAGATGGGCTACGAGGTCCTGGAGCCCGAGCG
>DASSBX010000501.1:0-4752 GCA_035698305.1 Miltoncostaeaceae bacterium
GCGGCTCGCAGGCCTTCCGGGTCGTGGCGCCCGGCGCGATGCTCATCCGGCCGCCCTCGATGACGTAGGTGCCGGTGAACCGGTTGCAGCCGGTGGTCCCCGACACCGTTCCGCCGTCGAAGGTCGCGGTGGGCGCCGCTCCCGCGCCGTCCTGGATCCCGGCACCGTGCTCGAGCACCCACGGCACGCCCTCGATGTCGGCGGGCTGCGTGCCGGCTGCCTCGTCGTCTCCGCACGCGGCCACCGCCAGGGACGCGAGCAGCGCCGCGGCGACGGCGGTGAGGATCCGGACGCGGCGCATCACCGCGCCACCCTATGTGACCGTCGTGGTCGCCGGGGGCGCCGCAACGCGCGGGCCCCGGCGCGCACCGCCCATCCCGAGCGCCATCGCGGCGGCCGCGACGCCGAGCAGCCCGGTGGCGAGGAACGCGGGCACGTAGGTGTCGGCGGAGGCGCGGACCACCCCACCCCCCCAGGCTGCGGCGGCTGCGCCGAGCTGGTGGGCGGCGAAGATCCAGCCGAACACCACCCCGGCCCGCTCGCGGCCGAAGGCGGTGACGGTGATCGCGACCGTCGGCGGCACGGTCGCGACCCAGTCGAGGCCGAAGACCACGACGAACGCGGCCATCCCGAGCGCGGTCTCCCCCAGCACGAGCGGCAGGAAGAACAGCGACAGGCCCCGCAGGGCGTAGAAGCAGAACAGCAGGCGGGCGGGGTCCCAGCGGTCGGTGAGCCAGCCGGAGGTGGTGACGCCGATCAGGTCGAACACCCCGATCAGCGCGAGGAGGCTCGCCGCCTGGACCTCGCCGATGCCGTGGTCGTGGGCGGCGGGGATCAGGTGGGTGCCGACGATGCCGACGGTGGTCGCGCCGCAGATGAAGAACGTGGCGGCCAGCAGCCAGAAGATGCGGGTGGCGGCCGCCTCCCGCAGCGCGGTCACGGTGCGGGCGAACGGGTTGCCGGGGACGGCGGGCGGCGGCTCGACCTCGGCGCCGCCGAAGGGCGGGACGCCGCGGTCGGCCGGGTGGTCGCGGATCAGCAGCAGCGCCACGGGGATTGCGACGGCGGCGGCGAGCGCCACCACGGCGGCCGCCCACTGCCACCCCGCCTCCCGCGTGGTGAACGCGAGGGACGGCAGGAACACGAGCTGGCCGGACGCGTAGGCGGCCGACAGCAGCCCGGTGGCGAGCCCGCGGCGGGCGAGGAACCAGCGCGTCGCCACGATCGCCGCCAGCGGCGACGACAGGCAGCCGGTGGCGGCGCCGATCACCACCCCCCACAGCAGGTCGAGCTGCCAGAGCTCCGTCATCGCGATCGTCGCCGCCGACCCGGCGGCCATCGCCACCAGGGCGGCCACCACGACCCTGCGCACGCCGAACCGGTCCATCAACGCCGCCGAGAACGGCGCCATCGCGCCGAACAGGACCAGGTTGATCCCGATCGCGAGCGAGATCTGGTCGACGCCCCACCCGAACTCGTCCCCGAGGGGCTCGATCATCACCGTCGGCGCGGCCCGGACCCCGGCTGCCACGAGCAGCACCACGAACGACGCCGCCAGCACCACCCAGGCGGGGTGCAGCCGCCGCCCCGTCATCCGGGGATGCGCCAATTGGCGTCGACGGAGAACGCCAAGTGGCGCATCCCGCTCACCCCGGGCGGACCACCGTCCGGCCTGCGCCAAGTGGCGTGCAGGCGATGCGTCAAGTGGCGCATCCCGCTCACCCCCGGCGGACCGCCGTCCGGCCTGCGCCACTTGGCGTGCAGGCGATGCGTCAAGTGGCGCATCGGGGCATCGTGCCAGCGGGGCGGGGGGACCGCCCGGGGCGGGTCAGTTGACGGAGGGGTCCTCCGGCATGCGGGCGATCAGGCGCCAGCTGCCGCCCTTGCGGTCCAGGACGCGGCTCCACAGGCCGGCGTGGTCGTCGGTGAAGACGTCGTCGGCGACGGCCTCGGCGTCGACCCACGCCTCCTCCTCCACCTCCTGCTCCAGCTGACCGCCCGCCCAGCCGGCGTAGCCGCCGAACGCGCGGATCGCGCGGATCCGGCTGCGGGCGGCCTCCCCCGCCGGATCGACGATCCCGACGCTGCCGAACGCGATGCTGGCGGCGGCGTCCGCGTCCTCGAAGTCGGCGAGCACGATCACGGCCTCGGGCTGGACGGGGCCGCCCTGGAAGATGCGCTCCTCCTCCGGCATGACGGAGGCGAGCGCCTCCGGCAGCGCCTCCCGCGACACCAGCGGCGTGGGACGGTTCAGCACGAGGCCGAGAGCCCCCTCGTCGGAGTGCTCCAGCATGAGCACCACGCAGCGCCGGAAGTTCGGGTCGACGAGCGCGGGCGCGGCGACCAGGAGGCGGCCGCGGCGGCTCTCGGGGGCGTCGCCGCTCACGGGAACAGGGCCTCCACGAGCTCGACGAAGTCCTGCAGCTCGCCGCGGTCGCGGGCGACCGCCGAGGCGAGCAGCCCGTCGAAGGCGTCGATCACGATGGGGCCGAGCTCGTCGGGGGTGGCCCCGAACAGTCGCTTCAGGTCGCCGGCCTCCACGGCCGCCTCGTCCCAGCGGCCCTCGTCGGCGAGCGCGGCGACCAGCGCGGTGCCGGCGCACGCCAGGTCACGGTAGGTCGGGCGCGACGGCGCGCGCGCCACGTTCCCGGCGAGCGCCGACACCCTGCCGGCCCACGCCGGCTCGTCGAGCCACGCCACCGCCGCGGCGAACCGCGCGGCGCGGTCGACGAGCGGGCTCTCGCTCACCCCAGGCTGCGCCTGCGGCGGAGCTCCCGGTTGATGTTGAACGCCGCCCCGCCCGCCACCAGCACGACGCCGATCAGCACGAGGATCCAGAAGACCGGCATGTGGTTCGCCAGCTCCTCGCCGGTGTCCTTGATGGCGAAGCCCATGCAGAACCACGCGAACGCCGCGATGAAGACCGTCCCCGCGGCGCGGAAGGGCCACGTGGCCGGGAGGTCCTTGGGGTACTCCTTGCCGCCGTGCGCCATCCACCGTTCCTTTCCGTGTACCGAGGCCGCCGAAGGCTACCACGGGGCCCGGCGGGTTCCCGGCGTGTCCCCCATCCCCTCCCGCGCGGGCGGATCGTCACGTCCCGTCGGCACCCGCGATGGCCCGGGCGATGCGGCGCTCCCGCGCCAGCACCTGGAAGCCGCCGCCCGCCGAGCGGTACAGCAGCGCCGGTCGGCCGGGGCCCTCGGCGCGGGTGCGGCCGGTGGGCTCCACGACGCCGGCGGCCAGGACGTCACGGCGGAAGTTGCGCGTGTCCAGGGGCCTGCCGAGGACGGCCTCGTAGACCGTCTGCAGCTCGCCGAGCGTGAACGTCTCCGGCAGGAGCTGGAGGGCGATCGGCGCGTACGACGCCTTGGAGCGCACGCGCTGCCGGCCGTAGGCGAGCGTGCGGGCGTCCTCCGCGTCCAGCGCGGGGAGGTCGTCGAGCGGGAACCAGCGGACCTCGACGACGGCGGGGCCGGGCGTCAGGGCGTGGCGCCCCTCGGCCACCAGGCCGAGCCACGCGACGGCGACCCCCTCCCCCTCGTCGCGGTCGAACGTGTACAGCTGCTCCAGCGCGACGCCGGCGACCCCGGTCTGCGCGGCCAGCGCGTCCCGCGCCGCCGCCTCGAGCGTGGTCCCGGCCGGGACGCTCGCCCCGGGCAGCGCCCACACGCTGCCGGGCAGCCGCACCAAGAGGCCCTCGGCGCGCCGCTCCCGCACCCCGATGACCACCAGATCGACGCGTACGCTCTTCATGTCAACCGGACGATGACTCGCGCCGCTCCCGCAGGCGCCACGCCCACAGCCCGTCGACCGTCTGCGGCGCCCACCCCAGCCGGCGGAGCAGGGCGACGGCGGCGGGATCCCCGATCTCCGCCGCCATCGGCAGGGCGCGCTCCAGCGCCTGGGCCAGGGCGGCGCGGTCCGGGGCGGCGAGGGCGGCCTCGGCGCCGAGCGCCAGCTGACGCCGGGCGTCGTCGATCGCCTCCGCCGGGTCCGGTGCGGGCCCGAAGTGCGCCGGGCAGAGCGCCGTGGGCCGCAGCTCCTCCAGGCGGTCCAGGCTCGCCTGCCCCGCGGGCGGGTCGATCTCCGGCGGCGGCAGCGCGGGGTAGGCGCCCGCCCCGCGGAAGCGCAGCCCCAGCGCGTCCCCGGCGATCACGGCGCCGGTCGTCTCGTCGAGCACCGCCATGTGGTGGCGGGCGTGGCCGGGCGTCGCGACCATCCGCAGGCGCCGCCCGCCCCCCAGGTCGACGACGTGGCCGTCGTCGGCGGCGTCGATCCGGTCGGCCGGCGTCGGGTCGAGCCCGCCGTACAGCGACCACCCCTCGCCGTGGACGGCCGCGGTGCCGGCCACGAGCCGCCCGGGCTCCACCAGATGCCGCGCGCCGCGGACGTGGACCACCACCCGCGCCCGCGGGTACGCCCGGGACAGGATCCCGGTGGCGCCGCAGTGGTCCAGGTGGACGTGGGTCAGCACGATCCACCGCAGGTCGTCCGGGCCGAGCCCCGCCGCGGCGAGCGCGTCGCGCACCGCCTGGGCCGACGTCCGGGCGCCGGTGTCCACCAGCGCCGGGGCGTCGCCGCCCACGAGGTAGGCGGCGGTGACGCCGGTCCAGCCCGCGAGCAGGGTGTCGATCATGTGCACGCCGGGGGCGATCTCCTCCACGGCCGGATCGTCGCATAGCCTTCCCGGCCGTGAGTGGCATCAGGGAAGAGGCGTGGGCGGCCGCCGGCCGCGCCGCGGCGCAGGAGGTG
>DASSBX010000502.1:0-2501 GCA_035698305.1 Miltoncostaeaceae bacterium
AACAGTCCAGTGAGGGGGGCGACGGCTTATCTGCTGCTCGAGGACGGGACGCGGCTCGACGGCGACGCGGTTGGCGCCGCCGGGCACGTCACCGGCGAGGTGGTCTTCAACACCGCGATGACCGGCTACCAGGAGGCGGTCACCGACCCCTCCTACCTGGGGCAGATCCTCTGCTTCACCGCCCCGATGGTCGGCAACTACGGGGCGGGGCCCGGACACGACGAGAGCGACCGCCCATGGCCGGGAGCCGTGATCATGTGCCGCGCCGGCGACGCCGCGGGTGCCGGAGGCCCCACGGGCTGGCGCACGTGGCTGGCCGAGCGCGGCGTGGTCGCGGTGGAGGACGTGGACACCCGGCGCCTGGTGCGCCACCTGCGCGACCGCGGCGCCATGCGCGGCGGCGTGTCCACGGAGCTGGGCGCCGAGGAGCTGCTGGCGCTCGTGCGCGCGCACCCCGTGCTCGACGGGCGCGACCTGGCGACCCGGGCCGCCGCGGCGCCGCGGCGGCTCGGAACGGACGGCCCCCGGGTGGTGGCCATCGACTGCGGGATGAAGGCGAGCATCGCCCAAGGCCTCGCGGGCGCCGGCTGCCGGGTCGACGTCGTCCCGGCCGGCGTCACCGCCGCCGAGGTGCTCGCCCGCGGCCCCGACGGCGTGTTCCTGTCGAACGGCCCCGGCGACCCGGCCGCCGTGACCGGCGTGATCGAGACGGTCGGCGGCCTGCTCGGCGAGGTGCCGGTGTTCGGGATCTGCCTGGGCCACCAGCTGCTCTCCCACGCGCTGGGGCTGCGCACCGAGAAGCTCGCGTTCGGCCACCGCGGCGCCAACCACCCGGTGCGGCGCAGCGACGACGGCCGGGTGGAGATCACCGTCCAGAACCACGGCTACGCCGTCGTCGCCGACGGCCTGCCGGACGGCGTCGCGGTCACGCGCACCAGCCTGTTCGACGGGTCGGTGGAGGGCATCGCCGCCCCCGGGCTGCGCGCCGCCTCCGTGCAGTACCACCCGGAGGCGAGCCCCGGCCCGCACGACGCCCGCTACATGTTCCGCGAGTTCGTGGCGGGGCTGTCGTAGTGCCCCGCCGCGACGACCTGAAGACGATCCTCGTGCTCGGCAGCGGCCCGATCGTGATCGGCCAGGCCGGCGAGTTCGACTACTCCGGCACCCAGGGCGCCCGCGCCCTGCGGGCCGAGGGCTACCGCGTGGTGCTGGTCAACTCGAACCCCGCCACGATCATGACCGACCCCTCCGTGGCCGACCGCACCTACGTCGAGCCGCTCGACCCGGAGGCCGTCGAGGCCGTCATCGCGCTGGAGCGCCCCGACGCGCTGCTGCCCACCCTCGGCGGCCAGACGGCCCTGAACCTGGCGATGCAGCTGAGCGGCGCCGGCGTGCTCGACCGCTACGGCGTGGAGTTGATCGGCGCCGACATCCCCGCCATCCGCCGCGCCGAGGACCGCGAGGTGTTCCGCGACACCATGGACGCCTCGGGCCTGGCGGTGCCGCGGAGCCGCATCGTCACCGACCTGGAGGGCGGCCGGGCCGCCGCGGCCGAGCTGGGCCTCCCCGTCATCCTGCGCCCCGCGTTCACCCTCGGCGGCGAGGGGGGCGGCGCGGCCCACACCCCGCAGGAGCTCGACGCGCGGCTGCGCCAGGCCCTCGCCGCGAGCCCGATCGCACAGGTGCTGGTCGAGCAGTCGGTCCTGGGGTGGGCCGAGATCGAGCTCGAGGTCGTCCGCGACGTCGCCGACAACGCGGTCATCGTCTGCTCGATCGAGAACATCGACCCGATGGGCGTCCACACCGGCGACTCGGTCACCGTCGCGCCCGTCATGACGCTCACCGACCCCGAGCTCCAGTCGCTGCGCGACGCGGCGATCGCGGTGATCCGTGCGGTGGGGGTCTCCACCGGCGGCGCCAACGTCCAGTTCGCCCTCGACCGGGCGACGGGCGAGGTGGTGGTCATCGAGATGAACCCGCGGGTGTCCCGCTCGTCGGCCCTCGCGTCGAAGGCCACCGGCTTCCCGATCGCCAAGATCGCGGCGCGCCTCGCCGTGGGGTACACGCTCGACGAGCTCCCCAACGAGATCACCGGGGTCACCCCCGCCAGCTTCGAGCCGACCCTCGACTACGTGGCGGTGAAGGTGCCGCGCTTCGCGTTCGAGAAGGTCCCGGGCGCGTCGACCGAGCTCACCACCCACATGAAGAGCGTCGGCGAGGTCCTCGCCCTGGGCCGCACGTTCGGCGAGGCGTTCGGCAAGGCCATGGCCGGGCGCGAGCTCGACGTGGCGCCGCGCCGCACCGACGACCCGGCCGAGGCGCTCGCCTGGCTCCGCACCCCCTCGTGGGACCGCTACGACATCATCCTGGACGGGCTCGTCACGGCACGCCTGGACCCCGCCGACGTGGTCGCCGCGACGGGCATCGACCCGTGGTTCGTCGCCGAGCTCGAGCGGCTCGCGGCCGCTCGCCGGGCCGTGTCCGCTCCGCTGGGGTCGCTC
>DASSBX010000503.1:0-2557 GCA_035698305.1 Miltoncostaeaceae bacterium
GGGCCGTCGCCGCCGTCGCCGTGCTGCTGCTGGTGGGCGGCTTGGTGGTGGCCGCCAGCCCCCTCCGCAACCTGGAGCTGGGCCTGGGCCTCACCAGCCGCCTGGCGCCCGAGGCCCGCACCGCGACCGGGTTCGCCCCCGGGGTGACCGCGCCGACGGAGGTGCTGGTGGAGGGCCCCGGCGCAACCGACGCGGCGTTCGCCGGCCGCCTGGCCGACGCGATGCGCGGCAGCCCGGGCGTGGCCGACGTGCTCGGCCCCGCCGACCCGGTGCCGCAGCTCGCGGAGTCGGTGTTCGTGTCGCAGGGGGCGAGCGCCTCCCGGTTCGTCGTGGTGTTCGACACGCCGCCGACCGAGCACGACGCGATCCAGGACGAGCGCCGCCTGGAGGACGCCCTGCCCGGCATGGTCCGCGACGCCGGGGCGCCCGGCGCGCGGGTGGGCGTGGCGGGCGACACCGCCATCGCCGCCGCGTCGGTGGACGCGATGCGCACCGAGCTGCTGCGCGTGGGGATCGCCGCGCTGGTGGTGAACCTGATGCTGCTCGCCATCTTCCTGCGGGCGCTGGTGGCGCCGCTGTACCTGCTGGCGGCCAACGCGCTCACCGTCGCGGCGACGCTCGGCATCACCACCTGGTTCTTCCAGGACCACCTGGGGCAGGGCCAGCTCGTCTACTACGTCCCGTTCGCCACCGCGGTGCTGCTGCTGGCCCTCGGGTCCGACTACAACATCTACCTGGTGGGCGGGATCTGGCGGGCGGGCCGGCGCCTCGGCATCGTCGAGGGGATCCGCACCGCCATGCCGGCCGCGTCGATCGGGATCTCGGTGGCAGGGCTGATCCTGGCCTGCAGCTTCGGCCTGCTGGCGCTCGTGCCCATCGACGCCCTCCGCCAGTTCGCCTTCGTCATGGCGCTGGGCGTGGCCCTCGACTCGTTCGTGGTGCGGCCGTTCCTGGTGCCGTCGTTGATCACGCTGTTCGGGCGCACCGGCTTCTGGCCGGGTCCCCCCGCGCCGGAGCCGGAGGAGGCGGAGGAGGTCAGCGCCCCTCGGGACCCCAGCGAGCCAGGTTCCGCTCCCGCCGGATCGCGATGAGCTCCGTCAGCACCACCTGGAGCGAGCCGGCGATCGGGATCGCGATGAGGGCGCCGAGGATCCCGGCGATGCTCCCCGCGATCAGGATGGAGATCAGCACCACCAGCGGCGAGAGCTGGACGGTGCGCCCGTAGATCAGGGGCTGGAGCAGGTGGTTCTCCAGCTGCTGGTACACGACGAACACGCCGACCACGATCAGCGCCGGGACGATGCCCTGGCCCAGCGCGCCGGCCGCCGCCGCGATCGTGGCGATGGTCGCGCCGATCAGCGGCACCAGGTCGAGGATCGCCACCACCACCGCGAGGGGCAGGGCGAACGGCACGCCGAGGACGAAGAGCGTGACGTAGGCGACGATCCCGGCGATCAGGCTGATCACCAGGTTGCCGGTGACGTAGCCGCGGATCGTGCGCGTCATGCCGGCGAGCATGCGCTCCCAGCGGGGCCGTGACGAGGCGGGCAGCAGGTCGAGGCCGGCGTCGACCCAGCGCCGGCCCTCGCGGAGCATGAAGAAGACCATGAAGAAGATCGTGATCGTGGCGAAGACCACCGTGACGATCCCGCGCAGGATCCCGAGCGCCGGTCCGCTGTAGCCCAGGATGGTGCTGCCGGACTGGTCCTGCAGCTCCTCGCGCACCCGGTCGGCCAGCCCGTACTCGCTCTGGAGGAACCCGAGGGGACCCCGGCCCCTGGTGATGTCGTCGATGGCCCCGGGGATCGCCTCGATCAGCTCGGTCGTCTGCTCGACGAGGGTCGGGATCACCGCCCACCCGAGCAGGCCGACGATCGCGAGCGCGCCGAAGCACACGACGCTCACCGCCGCCGTGTTCGGGAGCCCGCGCCGCTCGAGCCAGTCGACGGCGGGCATCAGGGCGATCGCGAACAGGACGGCGATGAACACCCAGGAGATGACCGCCCACGCCTCGAGGAACACCCAGACGGTCAGCGCGACGGCGAGGGCGGTCGCCGCGATCACCAGCAGCGTCCGGGGCCGCACCAGGATCTCGCGCGACGGCGCCCGCTCCACCATCTCGGCCATGCTCCGTGGGGGCGCGGACGGCTGTCCCTCTATCGTGGGCGGCTCAGCCATGTCCGCTGCGTACCCGCCACGACGATTCGTGAGTCCGGCCGCTGTCGCCGCATCGGCGTTTCTGGCGGTCGCCGCGGCGGCGGCGCTCCTGCCCGCCGGAGGCGCCGCCGCCGATGCCGGCGTGGCCCGGGCCGCCCGCACCCTGTACCCCGCCGCCGAGCGCGCCTCCGCGGCGGCCTCGTCGCCCACGGGGTGGCAGGCCGCCTACGACGCCGCCCGCGACCTGCAGGAGGCGCTGCGCCGCGCGGCGCCCGTCTCGCCGCGGTGCGCCCCGCTCCGGGCCGCCCTCGACCGCTACGCCCGCGGGCGGGTGCTCCAGATGGAGGGCATCGACCGGCCCAGCGCCGGCGACCACGCGGCCGGGCGCCGGGCCGCGGAG